>JAJZMW010000001.1 GCA_021848165.1 Thermoplasmata archaeon | reverse complement strand
GAGTGGGCCTTCGCCCGCAGTGCGTCTGCCATCCCCTTGGCTGCCTCGAATACTGCACCGGCATAGTCCTCCTGGAGGACCTCGGTTCGACAGCTCCTCTGAACTGCCGGATGGATGTTCCTCCGTGATAATTCGCTCAGCAGCGCTCCCGCTTTCTCCACTGCTTCGGGAATCGTCTTAGAGGGGGACATTCTCCGAATCTTGCCGTCTTCTTGAACGAAGAACCCAGCGAAGGACAGGACCCTGTTTGCACCCCTCCGAAGCTCCTCGTAGAATTCAATGCGATGGGTGTACCGGACGGGGCTTAGGGCCTCTTGGACGAATGCCAGGACGTTGCTTGAGGACATGTCCAGAGCCTGCCGCTCGCTCAGTGCGCCATACAGTCGATCATGCTTGGCCATCCCGGCGGCTACGTCATCGATTTGGCACTCAGCAAGCAGCCGCCCGATCTCGCTTCCCGACAGGCCGTGCGCAGTGTCGCCCAAGACATAGCAGAGCCCCCTAAGCTGGCTTTGGGTCAATGGGGGCTCGGCCACGGCAGCGAATCTCCAACTCTATTGAAGCAGGTCAAGACCTCTCCAGGGGGAGCCTAAACTTCCTCGATTCCGGCGGATTCTGGGAGTTCCAGGTGATCTCGTTTGAACTCGCGGACCGTTTGTTTCCACGTTTCGAGCGCAGCATGCACCCGCTGTCCGAGGGCCCCGCGCTACTCGCATGCAGGTAGTGGAGCTGGCCGCGAATTCTCTCGGCGATGCATTCCATTGTTTCCTCCCCTGTCAAGTGGACCTCGATTTGGGGGAACGACCTGTCCGCAGGAAAAGCCGGGGGCTCGTGCGTCGGAGTTAACAGTCCGGCGATCTCGCCCCCGGAACCTGCCTGCGGCTGCGACTCGATTCTCCCTTCTTGCTTGGCGAATTCACGCGCGAGCTTGCGTTCGTCCCTCGTGGGCATGTTTACCCCTGTATCGGCCCCCCAACGATCAGGTCACCGCCTCCGGCGCTCCGCGGGCTTGACGGCGGGCGGGAACTCGAATTGCGGTTGGTCAGCGAAGTAAACCTTCAGGACCTCGAAGACCTCTCGCTTGTCTTGGAACTTCGCAGCCTGGATAAGCCCAATGTAATTGATCCTCCCCGTCGAACTATCCCAGAAGTTCTTCTTCATCACTTGATGACGGCCGCATAGGGCCCGCCAGTGGGCAGGGTTGCTTGCATCCGCCCGGGTCCCTAGTGAGTGGGGGGACTGATGGTCAGGAGTCAAGTGGACCGTCCCGCCGCCAATAGGGTCGTAGTCTCCCTCCTTTAGGGAGCAACGGTCCCCATCCTCTGCCCATTCGCACGCGTTGCCTGCGTTGGCGAGAACCGCGGCCCAAGTGCCTGGGTTCGGGCGTACCCTCTTGTTCGGAACGGGCAGTTTAGACGCGCTCGCGAGCAGGTACTCGCTGACCCTGAGCCGTTGGTCGTCGCGGTGGGAAAGAATGCGGTACCCGGAGTCGGTGCGGAGCTCAGACAGTCGCTGGTGCCAGTTCTCCGGGACCGCCCCCGATGACGGGTCCCGGGCAACCTCTTGAATCATCTCGCGCGTGACCACCCGACCTACGTTGTCAAGGAGCAACGCCTCAATTCGACCCCGTACGCTCCGCTCGGAGTACTTCTTCGACACCTTGCCCCGCGGGAGAGGTTCCTGCTCTACCACGGAATGCCCGCCTCCAGGTGCAGCCTCGACACGGCCGCCAGGACCCGCGCGCCGGCCGGAGTCAGATGATAGAGCCCCCCCTCCTGCGTTGACAAGCCGAGTCGATCGAATTCCCTAAGGAGGGATGACATGGTCCGAGAATCCGTACCAGTAACTCGTCGGATCACGTTAAAGGGCTGGCCCACGTTCGATGCTCCGAGCGCGCGGAGGACCTCGACAGCGTGCGCTCTGCCTAGCGCGCGCGTCAACTCGCTCACGCCGCGGGACGTGCACGAACGCTTATGAACCGCGGTTGAATTCCTTCAACCGATGGCTTCCTCATCCCAGACCGTCCTCGACGTGGGCTCGGCCGGCCGAAGCTCCGAGACCGCACACCAATCGATGATTCTACTGCTCACCCCGCGGGAAGTGTTGAAAACCCTTAGACTATCTCCGCGAGCTATCACTACGATCCTGGACCCCTGGTACAACAAGGGAGTGGGCGGGACCCGAAGTGATTACCACGAGTGGCTCGCGACGCTCCTCGATGTAGCCTCGACCAAGTCCGAGCACATCTTCCTCTGGGGGTTCCCAGAAATCGTCGGAGGGGTGCTCGACCACCTGCCAAATGACTTCGAACTGAACGCTTGGCTGACCTGGTACTACAAGAACTGCCCGAGCGTAATTCGAGGCTGGAGGTCGGCGCAGAACGCATGTTTGCATCTCATGCGCCGGGGAGCGAGGACCTACCCCGAGCACTTCCTCAACGACGTACAACTGCGGAAGAAGGCTGAGGGCAAACTGCGGTACATGCCGGGGCCACCCTCCGTGATTGAGGCTCCCCTAGCAATCGGATTCGTTCGGAGGTCGGAGCAGACGGGGCACCCTTCGCAAAAGCCGGTCGAAGTTATCGAACCCCTCATCCGTATGACAACCGTTCCCGGGGACCTAGTTCTCGACCCTATGGCCGGTTCGGGCACGACGGGAGTAGCGTGCCGCCTGACGGGGAGGGACGCCATCCTGTGCGACGGGAGTAAGGAGTACGTAGCGATGATGGAGAAGAGACTCGGGGTTAAGGCGACCAAGTCCCTACCCCGCCCCTCAGCCAGCTCTCGTGAGCCCTGATGCACCCTCTCCTCCTCCACGGCTTCGGCACCTCGGTCCGCGTAAGCGGGCACGTCCTCGAAGTCTCCAACGGGACCGACGGTGGCCGAGAGACGTTCGCCGCTCACCAACTCCCCTTCGATTCCGTCGTCGTCGAGGGTAATTCGGGGACGATCTAGTTCGAAGCGGCACGGTTCCTCGCGGTCCACGATATCCCCGTGGTCTTCCTCCGGTGGGACGGCTCAGTCCTCTCGACCCTTCTCCCTCGCCGTCCTGTCGCGGGGGAACTCAAGCTCGCCCAATTCGCTTCCCACAATACCCCCGAGAGGAGGGCACAGATCGCTCGCGCGATATTGGAGGTCAAGCTTTCGAAGTCGGTGGAACTGCTTCGGTTCCTCTCTCGGTTCTACCCCTGCGACCCTGCGCCAATCGAGGCTGAGGTCGAGCGCGGTCCTTCGGCAGAGTCCATTCCAGGTCTGATGGTCTGGGAGGGCCGAAGCGCCGTCGCATACTGGGCCGAGTTCGGGGAGGTGGTCAACCGCCTCTGGCCCGAGGCATGGTTCGTCACGCGGAAGGGAAAGGGCAAGTCGTGGGCGCAGTCGGCGACCGACCCCGCCAACGCCCTCCTCAACTTTGGATACTCACTCCTTGAAGCCCGCGTTCGGCACGCGGTCACCTCCCTAGAGGTCGAACCTTCGATGGGCTGGCTACATGAGACGGCGGCCTCGAACCTCCCAGCCAACCGCGATCTTTAGGAGCCGTCTCGCTAGTTGGTTGGCCTGTCCGTCATCGAGACGGTCGCAGGGCGCTTGCTCGGCCCCAAGGGCAACTTCATTGCGACGGAGAACTACCACGTCCGGCTCCCACCGCACGCCATCCGTCTGCTCCCGGAGCGGCTATCGGAGCACCCGAAGCTGGTTTGGCAGACCTTGCTCCCTGCCTTGGCTTACCAACACCGGCAGCTTGGAATGGCCTGGGTGCTCCGCGCCAGCGGGTGCGTCGGTTCTACCGGGAAGTGGCTTGCGGGCTCGAGGGATCCGTGCGCAGACCCCGCTGGATCCCCCGCCGCGTTCGACGCGACGTTCGGCACGACGATCGTCGAGCCTGAGATCTCGGTGCCAGCGTACGTCCCCGGCGCCGTCTCCACCATCGGGAGCCACGTGAACGGGAAGATCCAGAAGAGGGGCGACGGGGTCGTCACGTTCTGGAAAGTAATGTTGGCGCTCGGGAACTCCCCCGCGTGCGCGGCGTAGACCTCCTCCCCCACCGAGTACGAGCTGTACATCCCGAGATCGTTCCAGCAGGTGATGTAGCTCGTCGCGTAGAAGCCGGTCCCGCCCGAGTGGTGCGTGTGGGTCCATACCACCGCTCCGGTTGCGGGGTCGCTGATCGCATAGAGGATCTCACCGTTCCCGAGGGCGGTGAGGGAGAGGGTATAGCTGGTGTTCTCGGCCAGCGTCATGTAGGTGGCATCGAACGAGTCCACCCCGGACGGCTCGCCGCAAGCGGTGGAGTAGCTGTAGACGGGGACCCACCCGATCCCCGCGACGGGAGCAAACCCGACCTGGTCGTAGGAGGGAAGGCCGGCGTTGTCGAAGGCGGAGAGGATCGCCGCCCAGTTGTCGCCGGCCGACGGGGGAGTGGCCGGAGTCGTCACCGTCGCGCTGAGGGAGGAGAGGATCGGAGGACTCAGGCAGGCGACATCGCAGAACACGAGAGGGAGGGGGAGACCGATCTCGGCGCCGACGAAGTAGTGGCCACAATAGCTGTCCATAACCCCCTCCTCTAGGCAGCCGCTCGCGGGGGCCACCGATGAAGGCGACGCGACGGGAGGCGTGAGCGGGCTCGTCCGGTACGAGGAATCGATCGGGACCGCGCCCGGCGCCCTGGCGGGGGCGGACGGGATCGGAACGAACTGCAAAGAAGCCGCGAGCGGAGTCAGGACCAATGCGGCCGTGAGAACCAGCGCGAGGGGCAGAGCTCCGCGTCGGAAGAGCCTCCCGGCCACTCCCCGCTCCGATCCCATAGGGCGAGGGTGGATCGACCACGCCCTGCCGGACCGGGGGGAAGTTCGCGGGCGGGGGGTCCGGGTCGGCGCCATGTTCCCACGAACACGACGACGCGCATCGACACCATCAGCGCCGAGCGAACGCGTTCGAGGCCGGCTCCCCCGTCACTCAACTCGGCTTGACACGGTGTGTCCGGGCCGGACTAGCGGACCGCCGCCGTGACGAGCGCCCGCTCGATCACGGAGAGCGAGCGGGAGATCGTCGACTTCGACTTCCCGAGCTTTTCCGCGAGCCCGGTGAGGCTCACCCGGCGAGGGACCTCGAAGTACCCGAGGGAAACGGCCTGGCGGAGCAACTCCCGCTGGAGCGGTGTGAGCAGGGCGTCGACCTCGGGTGACGGGAACGACCGCACCCCCCGGAGCGTGACCGACTCGCTGATCGTGCCGAGATACCGGAGCAGTTTCGACAGGTCCTCGCGCCGGCAGACGACGGTGATCGTGCCGATGCCGCCGTGGATCACGACCGGGTACTCGCGCCCCAGGGAGGCCCGTTGGAGGACGCGGACGAGTTCCGGCCAGGGGCGATGCCGTACCCGGAAGAGCGCCTCCTCCCGGTTGTGGTACAACGGTTCGAGCCCCGACACCTCGGGCATCCCGGCGAGGAGATCCCACCAGGAGACCGGCTCGGGGGATCGGAAGCGGATCACATCGGCCGCGGTCCGGTCCGGGAACGTTTCGCGCGACAGGATCTCGATCGTCGCGTTCGGGTACGCGTCGGAGAGACGGCGGAAGAAAATCGAAGGGGGAAGGGCGAGGTCGACCTTGACGACCACCACGTCGGCGGATGCCTCGGAGCGGTCGGGGTCGCCGGGGGGGAGTGGCCGGTCGCCCCTCGCGGAGCGCGCCATCGCCTTGGAATCGAAGTAGGGTCGCCATAGGCTTTAGCCGTTCCGACCGACGGACCCGGCCTCCGGAGCGCCCCCTCCCGGGTGTCGGCTCGACCGGGCCTCAGTCCCCTCGGTCGCGGGCCCGACCGCCGATCCAGTTCAGGATCGTGATCAGTCCGCTGATCAGGAGGGCGAGGAAGCAGACGAGCCCGAGCGCGAGGAGCGCGATCGAGATCCAGATCCCGGGATCGCTGGGCGAGTCGAACGATGCCGGCAGAGGGTACCGGGAGTAGAGACCGATCGTGACCACCAGGCCGGCGAGCGAGGCGAGGGCGACGACGCCCAACCGACGCGACATCCGGCGGTTCGGACGCCGGGCTCGCTCAAAAGGCTGCGGCGGGGGGCGCGGCGGGGACCGCGGGTCTCCGGGCGATCCGGAACGCTCGCGTCTTCGCCGCGTGGCACGCTCGGCACAACGTCTGGAGGTTCCCGTACTCGAGCGCGGCCCCTCCCTGGGCGATCTCGACGATGTGGTCGACCTCGAGCTCGCGCGAGCGGCGCCGCTCCCCGCATCCCCGACACGTGTAGCGATCGCGTCGTTTCACGTAGATCCGGGCGGCGTCCCAGAAGTAGTGGCCATGGAACTTGTACTGGCACAGCTTTGAGCAGTACGGGGTCCGGCGGCTCGGCAGCTGTCGTCCGCACTCGACGCATCGCTGTTCGAGCCGGGCCCGCCGGCGCCGCTCGGCGCCGTCCTCCGCCCACGCCGACGAGAGGGCCAGCACGCGGCCACCGGGTCCGACCGTGACCTTGACCCCGGAGCCGCTCCCGCGAGCGCGTCGCGACATCCAAAGCCGACCCGGTCTGCCGCGCTAAGAAGCTTCGGCTCCAGCGGCGACCGTCGGCCGGAGCGCTAACAAACCCAGCCCCCCTGCGCGCCCGGGGGTGCGCCGCCACGAACTACGTCGGGCTCGTCATCTTCGCCGCGATCTTCGGGGCGGTGATCGCCCGCCAGCTGGTCGGTCGCGGTCCGGACGTCTGGACGATCTTCGCGCTCGGAGCGATCGCCTGCCTTGCGGCGGAGGTCCTCTCCCCGGCGAACGCCGCGGGGGCGATCGTCGCTGGCGGTCCCGTGCTCCTCTTCCTCGCCGCGCTCTTCGTCTTCGCCGGGGCGCTCGAGCGGTCCGGCGCGCTCGACCACCTCGCCGAGTGGATGCTCCGGCGGGCGGCCCGCCCCGAGAGCCTCCCGGCGTACGTTTTCGTCGGCTTCGGCCTCGCCGCGGCCGTCATCGTCAACGATGCGCTGATCCTCATCGCCATCCCGATCCTCTACGGGATCGGACGACGCCTGCGGATCGACCCGAAGCCGTTGCTCTTGACCGCCGCCTTCGCGGTCACCGTCGGGAGCACCCTCACGCCGATGGGGAACCCGCAGAACCTCCTCATCTCCGTGGCGAGCGGGCTTCGGACCCCGGTCGTGACGTTCCTGGTCTACCTCTCGGTCCCGGTGGCGGTCTCGCTCGCCGCCGGCGCCTGGTACGTGCGTCGCGCCTTCGGACCGGCGTTCTCCTCGGCCCGCGAGACGCACGCGCAGATCCGCCGGGTCCCGGTCCCGCTTTGGCCGAAGGGAGGATGGGCGGGCCGTCTCCGCCGCGCGCCTGTCCTCGCGATCTTTCCGGCGACGATGGCCCTGCTCGTCGCCCTCGATCTGGCGAGCTCCCTCGTCGGCACCCCCGATGTGGCCGTCTGGGTCCCGGTCGCCGCCGGGGCGGTCCTCCTCCTCGCCGTCTCCCCGGGTCGCGCGCCGATCGCGCGCGCCGTCGACCTGCGGATCCTCGCCCTCTTCGCCGGCCTGTTCGTGGTCGTCGCGGCGACCGTATCCGCGGGGGTCATCGGGGCTCTCGAGTCGTTGCTGCCGATCGCCGGCCCGTCGCAACCGACGGCGGGGGTCCTCGGCATCGTCGGCACGAGCCTCGTCGGCTCGCAACTCTTCAGCAACGTTCCCTGGGTCGGGCTTCAGATCCCGATCCTCGCCTCGGCGGGGTACGGCGCCGGCACGCCGATCGCCTGGCTCGCGCTCGCCGCGGGAAGCACGCTCGCGGGCAACGTCACCCTCCTCGGCGCCGCCAGCAACCTCATCTTGGTCGAGCGCGCGGAGCGGCTCGGGATCTCGATCCGGCTCGTCGAGTTCGTCCGCTACGCCCTGCCCCTCGCGGCGATCTCGATCGGGGTGACGGTGGTGGCGCTGCTGGTCGGTCTGTAAGGCCCGGTCAGGCTTTACGCGGCCGCGCCCGTCGTGCGAGGGGAGCGGACCGTGTTCACTGGCGGGGCCCTCTCGATCCTCTCCGTCGCGATCTACGCGGGGCTGGTCGTCGCCCTCGCCTACGGCCGGCCGAAGCCCCCCCGCCGAACGGCGTCCTCCGAGCCTCGCCGGGAGCCGTTCCGCCATGCGGGCCTCGCCGAGGGGATCTGGCTCGCCGCGATCGGGATCGCGGTCCTCTATCCGCTCCTCGGCCTGATCGACCCGGCGATCGTCCCCGGACTCCCCTGGACGGTCTCGTTCTTCGGGAGCGAGGCGGTGCAGATCGTCGGGGTGGCCCTCGCCCTCACGGCGGCCGCCCTTCTCGGCACGGCGTTCCGGGCGCTCGGGTCGTTCGCGACGGTCGACATCGCCGTCCGGCCCGACCATGAGGTCGTCCGCGCCGGCCCGTACCGCGCGATCCGCCACCCGATGTACACCGCGAACATCCTCCTGACCGCCGGGATCGCCCTCGCGTTCCTGGCGACGATCCTCATCGTGCCGTTCGTCGTCGTTCTCCTGCTCGCGGAGATCCGGGCGCGGGCGGAGGAACGCCTCTTCCTCGCCGACCCGCGGCTAGGCGCGGAGTATGCCGCCTACGAGCGCCGAACGGGGCGCTTCCTCCCTCGGCGACCCCGCGCTCCGTCGCCGTGAAATCGGGTTGACCGCGAGCGTTAACCGCCCGTCCCGCGCTAGCGGTCTCGTGCCCCCCATGAGCGAGTCTTCGGAGTTCGACCAGGAGCTTGCCGAGCTTCGGGCCCGTCGCCGGGCGGAGCTCGTCCGCCCGACGGCCCCAGCTCCGACGCCGCGCGCGCCCTCCCCCGCCCCGGAGGTCGTCACGTCGGGGAACCTCCGCTCCTTCCTCGGCGATCACCCCCAGGCGGTCCTCGACATCTGGGCGCCGTGGTGCGGCCCGTGCCGGACCGTGGGACCGATGGTCGACCGCCTCGCAGATGAGCTCGCTCCTCACGTGGCGTTCGGCAAGGTGAACGCCGACGACGAGCCGATGCTGGTCCAAGGGTGGGGGGTCGAGGGGATCCCGACCTTGATCCTCTTCCGAGAGGGCCGCCCCGTCGACCGCATCGTCGGCGCCCTGCCGTTCGACGCCCTGCGGCAGCGGATCGTCCGGGCGTTCCCCGCCGGATCCACCGCGCGACCGACGGCGCCGGAGTGAACCATGGAGTACGCCGTCCATCGCACGAGCGAGGGGACCGTGGACGAGGCCGTGCAACGGCTCGGCGCCGAGCTCGCGGGACGTGGCTTCGGCATCCTCGCCGACCTGCGCGTCGATCGGATCCTCCGGGAGAAGGCCGGCGCCGAGATCGCTCCGCTCGCGATCCGGGACGTCTGCAGTCCGCGGTTCGCCCACCGGGCGCTCGCGAGCGACCCCGCCGCGGCGCTCGTCCTCCCGTGCAAGATCGTCGTCGCGCTGCAGGCGTCCGGCGTGCGCCTCTCGTTGGTTCGCCCGACGGCCGCCATCGCGCCCGTCGGCCCGTCCGCCGACATGCGGGCCCTCGCGGAGGAAGCGGAGTCGCTCCTGCGCGCGGCGCTCGACGCGGCGGCCGCCGGTGGCCCGGCGCGGGTGTCCCCATGACGTCCGGGGGCCCCCGGCCGTACCGCGCCGACCCGCGAACGCTTTACCCCCAACCCCGGTGGCCGACCCGGTGTCGTTCATGAGCCAGTCGCACTCCCGGCCGGTGCCGCCGACCTCCCCTTCGACGAGCGCGTCGACCGCCGGCGTTCGGATCGTCACGCCGATCCCGGGTCCCAAGGCCCGCGAGGTCATGGCCCGGGACGAGCGGTACCTCATGACGAGCACGAAGAGCTCGCCGGTCGTGGCGGAGTCGGCCTCCGGGATCTGGGTCCAGGACGTCGACGGGAACCGCCTCCTCGACTTCGCGGCGGGGATCTCGGTCCTGAACGTCGGCCACTGCCACCCGGAGGTCGTGCGCGCGGTGCGCGACCAGGCCGGGAAGCTGATGCACTTCGCCGGGACCGACTTCTACTACGACAATCAAACGCTCCTGGCCGAACGACTCACCACGCTCGCCCCGGGATCGTTCGAGAAGAAGGTCTTCTTCACGAACAGCGGGACGGAGAGCGCCGAGGCCGCGCTCAAACTGGTGCGC
>JAJZMW010000145.1 GCA_021848165.1 Thermoplasmata archaeon | reverse complement strand
CGCAGAACATCGGATTCGAGCGAGCCGAGCATGCGGACACCCCACGGGGGCGGTCGGTGCCCCTTAACTACTCCGTCGCAGGGGAACGGACCAGTACGAACCGAAGGGGGTCGGCGGGGGTCGACGGGGGCCCTCCCGCCGAAGCCTTATGGAGCCGCGGTCGGTGGCCGGCCGTGAGCCGCGGTTCCGAGCCCCCCCGTACGATCCTCGACCTCGTGGGCCGCACGCCGGTCGTCCCGCTGCACCGGGTGACGGCCGGTCTCCCGTACCGGGTCCTCGCCAAGCTCGAGTTCCTGAACCCTGGGGGTTCGGTGAAGGATCGGATCGGACAGGCGATGATCGATCGGGCCGAGGCGAAGGGTCTCCTGCGCCCCGGCGGCACGATCGTCGAGGCGACGAGCGGGAACACGGGGGTCGGCCTCGCGATGGTCGCGGCGGTGCGGGGGTATCGCGCGATCTTCGTTCTCCCGGACAAGATGAGCTCCGAGAAGATCCGCCTCCTTCGGGCCTACGGGGCCCGCGTGATCGTGACCCCCAGCCAACTCCCGCCCGAACATCCGATGAGCCACTACTCGGTCGCGCGGCGGCTCGCCGAGACGATCCCCGGAGCGTACTACCCCAACCAGTACGAGAACGAGCAGAATCCCGGGGCCCACTATCGGACGACCGGGCCCGAGATCGACGCGGACGGCGGGCCGGGCCTCGCGGCCGTGGTCGGGACGGTCGGCACCGGCGGGACGATGAGCGGGATCGGGCAGTACTTCAAGGAGCATCGGCCCCAGGTCCGGATCGTCGCCGTGGATCCGGCGGGTTCGATCCTCGCGGAGTACTCCCGGACGAAGGTGCGCGCCACCGCCGCTCCGTACCTGGTGGAAGGGATCGGCGAGGACATGATCCCGCATTCGATCCGCTTCGAGCACCTGGACGAGTTCGTCACCGTCTCGGACGCCGACTCGTTCCGGTACGCCCGACGCCTCGCTCGCGAGGAAGGGCTGTTCGTCGGGGGCTCTTCGGGCTCGGCGGTCGCCGGGGCCGTCCAATGGCTGGCCCAACGACCGATCCCCGAGGGCTCCACGGTCGTGGTGGTGCTCCCCGACTCGGGCGACCGGTACCTGAGCAAGTTCTATTCCGACGAGTGGTTGCTCGAGCAGGGGCTCTCCGACGCGCACGCCTCGGCGGGCGAGCTCGTGCGCCGCAAGACCCCCGTCCCGGCGCTCGTGTCCGCCGAACCGACGACCCCGGTGCGCGAAGCGCTCGCCCTCTTCGAGCGCCACGGGATCACCCAGATCCCGATCCTCCGGGGCGGCGAGAACGCCGGGAGCCTCCTGGAGGAGGACCTCCTCCGGCGGCTGCTGGCCGACGCAACGGCCGTCGATCGGTCCGTCGGCGGTCTGGCCGGACCCCCGTTCGCCGAGGTGGCGACCGCGGCGCCGCTCTCCGAAGTCGTCGGGATGCTCCGCCGCGAGCGAGCGGTGCTCGTGCGCGAGACGTCGACGGGAGCGGTCGTCGGCTTATTGACCCGGCACGACCTCGTGACCTTCCTGTCGGGAGGGGGCGACGCGAGTGAAGTTTGACACGCGGGCGATCCACGGGCGCCAACCGCCCGACCCGCTGACGGGCGCGGTCAACGTCCCGGTCTACCTCTCCACCACGTTCGCGCAGGAGTCCCCGGGTCGTTCGAAGGGGTACGTCTACGGCCGGACCGGTAACCCGACGCGCGCGAGCCTCGAGGGCGCGCTCGCGGAGCTCGAGGGGGGCGCGACCGGGCTCGCCTTCTCGAGCGGGCTGGGCGCGTTGGTCACGCTCCTCGAGAAGTTCGGGAGCGGGAGCCGGATCCTGGCGATCGACGACGTCTACGGGGGGACCTGGCGTCTCCTCGATCACCACCGCCGTCGGTTCGGGCTCCGGGTCGAGTTCCTCGATATGACGCGCCGCGAACCCCTCGAACGGGCGCTGGAGGGAGGGTCGGCGGATCTCGTCTATCTGGAATCGCCCACCAACCCCCTGCTCAAGATCGCGGACATCCGGACCCTCTCTCGGATCGCCCACCGGGCCGGCGCGCTCGTCGCGGTCGACAACACCTTCGCGACGCCGGCGCTGCAGCGGCCGATCGAGCTCGGGGCGGACATCGTGCTGCATTCGACCACCAAGTATCTCGGGGGCCACTCGGACGTGTTGGGCGGGGCGTTGATCCTCCGGAACGAAGCGCTCGGCCGCGAGGTCGCCTGGCTGCAGAATTCGGTCGGCGCGGTCCCCAGCCCCTTCGATTGCTTCCTGATCCTCCGAGGGATCCATTCCCTCGGCGCCCGGATGCGGGCCCACGAGGCGAGCGCCCGAGCGGTCGCGGAGGTCCTGGCGCGCGCCCGGAAGGTGCGCCGGGTCTTCTACCCCGGCCTCGCCAGCCATCCGCAGCATCGGCTCGCGCGTCGGCAGATGGACGGGTTCGGAGGGATGGTGAGCTTCGAGCTCGCGGGGGCCGGCGCCGCCGGACGGTTCGCGCGGGCGCTGCGGATCTTCACCCTCGCGGAGAGCTTGGGAGGCGTCGAGTCGCTCGCGGATCACCCGGCCTCGATGACCCACGCGAGCGTCCCCCGCGCGCTGCGGCGGGCCGGCGGGGTGAGCGACGGTCTCGTTCGGCTATCGTGCGGGATCGAGGACCCGGCGGACCTCGCCGACGATGTACGTCGAGCGCTCGCGCGGGTGTGACCGATGCGGCGCGTCCGGCTCTACGACTCGTTGCATCGCGAAGTTCGCCTCTTCCAGCCTCGGTTCCCGCCCCGGGTCGGCATGTTCGTCTGCGGGGTGACGACCTACGATGACGCCCACATCGGGCACGGACGCTTCGCCGTGGTCTTCGACGTCCTGGCGCGCGCCCTGCGTCGATGGGGCTACCGCGTCTTCTACGTGCAGAACGTCACGAACCTCGACGACAAGGTGATCGCCCGGGCCGGCGAGACGGGCGACGATCCGCTCGAACGATCGGCGCGCTACTTCCGCGCCTGGCGCGAGCAGATGGATGCGCTGAACGTTCGGAGCGTCGACCACTATCCGTTCGCGACCGATTACCTCCCCGAGATCGTCGACCAGATCCGGGACCTCGAGCGCGCCGGGTTCGCCTACCGCGCGGAGGACGGTTCGGTCTACTACGAGGTCGCCCGATTCCCTCCCTACGGACAGCTCTCGGGGCAGAACGTCCAGGCTCTGCGCCCGGGGGCCCGGGTCGAGCTCGACCGGCGCAAGCGATCGCCGGAGGACTTCGTGCTCTGGAAGGCGGCGACGCCCGGAGAGCCGAGCTGGGAGAGCCCCTGGGGACCCGGTCGCCCCGGTTGGCACATCGAGGATACGGCGATCACCGGCCGTCTCCTCGGGCCGCAGTACGACATCCACGGCGGCGGGATCGACCTGATCTTCCCGCACCACGAGGCCGAGATCGCCCAGGCGGAGGGCGCGAGCGGGAAGTCCCCGCTCGTGGAGTACTGGCTGCACAACGGACTGGTGCAGATGAACGGGGAGAAGATGTCGAAGTCGCTCGGGAACGTCGCTTCGTTGGAAGCGGCGATCGCCACGGCCGGGGCGATGCCGCTTCGCCTGTACTATCTCAACGCGCACTATCGGAGTCCGCTCGACTTCCAACCGGAGGCGAGCCTCCGGGAGGCCCGCGAGTCGTACGAGCGGCTCCGGGGCCC
Source organism: Thermoplasmata archaeon (assembly GCA_021848165.1). Lineage (GTDB taxonomy): Archaea > Thermoplasmatota > Thermoplasmata > Lutacidiplasmatales > UBA184 > Lutacidiplasma. The sequence goes on along the minus strand of JAJZMW010000145.1, from coordinate 6,430 downwards.
GTTCGCGCGCGTGACCGCCTCCCTCGCGAGCGCTTCGGCCGGTTCCGAGCTGCCGGACGCGCTCGCGCAGCACGCCAACTCGGTGGTGGAGCAGATGGACGACCTGCTCGCCGATGACCTGCGCAGCCGCGAAGCGCTGGCCCTCCTGTTCCAATGGGCCCGCACCGTCAACGAGCTCGGCGAGCTGAGCGGGTACTCCGCGCTCGCGCTCGAATCGCTGGCCGCTCCGTTCCGGTGGGCCGAGGTGACCCTCGGGCTCTTTGCCGATGTCGCGGGCGCCGATGCGGGAGCGCTGGACGCGGCCGTGCGCGTGGCGATCGACGCGCGGAGCCGCGCGCGGGCGCGCGGGGATTACGGAGAGGCGGACCGGATCCGGGACGAGCTCGCGCGGGCGGAGATCCATCTCGAAGATGGACCGAGCGGAACGCGGTGGACCTACCGGCCATCCTCCTCGGATGGGAGTTGATGCGAGGCTTCGGCTTCCGGGACCACGGGGGGCTGGAACGCCTCGCGTTCGTGGAGGTCCCTCCTCCGCTCCCGAACGAGGGAGAGGTTCGGATCCGCGTGGAAGCCGCGGCGTTCAACCGCCTCGATCGGTTCACGCTCGCCGGGATCCCGGGCGTGGTCGTCCCGCGGCCCCACATCCTCGGCTCGGACGCCGCCGGCGTCGTGGAGATGCTCGGACCCGGGACGAGCGGCCCGACGGTCGGGACGAGGGTGCTCGTAAACCCAGGGATCTCGGACGGCACCTGCGACGCGTGCCGACGGGGGGAGGAGCCGTTGTGCCGCAACTTCCGGATCCTGGGGGAGCATACGCAGGGGAGCGCGACCGAGTTCGTGGTGGTGCCGGTCCGCAACGTCTACCCGCTGCCGGAGCGGCTCTCCTTCGCGGAAGGGGCGGCCGCGCCGCTGGTCTTCGAGACGGCCTGGCGTGCGCTCGCCACCGTCGGGGCGGTGCGACCCGGGGACCGCGTCGCGATCATCGGGGCCGGAGGCGGGGTCGCGACGGCCGCGATCCAGATCGCCAAGCATCTCGGAGCTCGCGTCGCCGTGGTCACTCGCTCCCCGGCCAAGGCGGAGAAGGCGATCGCCCTCGGGGCCGACGCCGGCCTGATCGCCAGCGAGGAGCGGGCATCCGACCGGCTGCTTTGGGAGTGGAGCGAGAAGCAGGGGGTCGATGTCATCTTCGACTCGGTCGGCGCCCCTTCGATCCCCCGATCGTTGAAGGCAGTGGCGCGGGGGGGCCGGATCGTGGTGATCGGGGCCACGGCCGGGCCCGTCGCCGAGATCGACCTGCGCACGCTGTTCTGGCGTCAGGCTTCGATCCGGGGAAGTACGATGGCGAGCTCGCAGGAGTTCGCCGCCGTGCTCAGCGGGCTCGCTTCGGGAGCGCTTCGACCAGTGATCGACGGGGTCTATCCCATCTCGCAGGCAGTGGAGGCGTTCCGCAGGTTCGACTCGGTCGACCTCTTCGGCAAGATTGTGCTCTCTCCGACCAAGGAGTAGATTCAAATCACCCCCCCTCAAATCTAGGTTCGGTGCCTGGCTTGAGAATACCAAGTGGTTTGACCTGCGCCTTATCCTTAGGCATGGCCGCAGTCATCTTGCTATCTAGCGTCTACCTGCCGGTTTCTGGCCACGAACGGGAAATCACTTCATCGGGTACATTCTACCCGGTAGGGGCCACCTCGCATGCATGGAGCCCATTACTCACATTGCGCCCATCGCCTCACATTGGTCCCATCTACGTCGGACCAGGGCAAGTAGAATATGTGAATGGCTCTCCAACCGATCCTGTTTTCATCCAGCAAGGCAATGTCGACGTCAGTGAAGGTGGTCTGCTAGTCATCCAGAACATAACCTTCGAGGTCGCCGAGCCCGTCGGAGAGAGCTCTCTTCCCCTAGCCTCCCGGCTTGCGGGCCTTGCATCTTTCGAGATTCAAGGAGACGCCGACCTCAGAAATGCCACTCTAACGACTGCGGTACTTGGTGTGAGTGACTTTCCAAAGCTCAGTTTGGGGGTGTCGGGAACGCTCTCACTGTTCAACTCGAGTTTCGAGTTCCCTGGATGGCTGTCAGTCTCCGGCCCACATGCCGAGCTATTACTGAACCGCTCATCGATCGGTCCAAGCCGAGCAGCGGCGGAGTCGACCTTTTCGAACCCGATTCTCGGGGACATTAGCTTCGCGCCAGTACTCTCAGTATCTGACGGGGGAACATTGGATGGGGTCGCTTCCAACCTCGTCGATCTATACAGAGACAATCTGACTGAGAACGGAACTCCTGGAATGAAGCCCATTGTAGACTCACAAGCCCAGCAGGTTTCTCCGAGTTCAGGGGCCGTCTACTCTAACTTCACATCACCGAACGACACTGAGAGCCTAATCCAAGATCTGCTCAATCCCATAAACTTCACATCCGTCTCAATAGCAATCAACTACAGCCTAGGTGCCGGGTATGTGGTAACTGATGTTTGGTTGACTTACTTCGGCGAGAATTTTGATTTAGGGAACCTTACACTGTTGCCCACTCCCGCATCAGAGTTCTACATCCCACTAACTCCCAGCGCGGTCGCCTGGTTGAGTTCGATTGGTTCGGTAGGGCTCCTCCAGTCGACCAGGTCCTTCGGGAGTAACGCGACAAATCTGACAACCCACCTGTACCCCACGGGCGTCGGGACCGGGATAGCGACTGTGACGAGCGTGGGTCTAAGCTCCTCCCCCACACTGCAGTACAACTTTAGTGTAGGCGGCAAGGGATCCAACGTTTCGCTACTGGACTCCTCGATCGGCGTCAATTGGCTGGACCCCGCTCTTGCCGCCAGTAATCCTTGGATCTCAAACAAGCTACAGTTAACCAATCAGTCTGAGGGATGGTTTGCAAACGTCTCCACAATCTCGACTCTGCCGAGGAACCCGTCATCACCGGTTACCGCTAACGGTGGTGCCGTGGCCTATCTGCTCGGTTGGACGAGTTTCACTGCCGGTGGACCTGCCGGCCCTCTGGTCGGAGCTCACCTATCGGCATACTCAAACTTGAGCGGGATACAGAATAGAACTGCCAACTCGGTAAACCGCCTACAACAAGCGAACCCCTGGTTGGCGAGGACTGCTGACTGGGAGGTCGCAGCAGCAGGATCGGGAGGCTACGGGGTGACCGCCATCGTGCACGGCGAGGCCCGTGGCTACCTGCTATTGGCGTCTTCGATCGTCGAAGGCAACTCAAGCCAGGCGCCCACAGGTCTTGAGTTTTATCGAGTGCAAATTTCTGTGAGCGCCCAGAGCCTCTCTACAGGATGGAACGACTGGAACTCAACAAGCTACCCGGCTGTGCTCCTTGGCGCAGCCCCCGCACTTGCCCCAAAGGCAACCTTTCCTCAATTTGTTGTACAGCTTTCAGTGGTGAATGTATCCGCTGATGCCGGGGAGCCGCCAACAATCGACTTTGCGCGAATTGGGCAGGAGGTGACAGTCCATGCCGCGTTCAATGTGTCTGGCCTCGCGGATGTGAACGTTGTCTCGTCTTACGCCCAGTTGCTCACTCCGTTCGCCCCCCGGGTTACCGTGGCACGATTCCCAACTGTATTTGGACCAATAGTCCCAGGTGAGGTCGCCAACGTGTCGGCAAACTGGAACCTAACCGAAGCAATCGTGGGGGCACACGGGAGTTTCGACGCTACGATTACAGTTGTAACAAACTGGACTGGTGGGCCCACAAATTCTACGACATCATCCTCGGAGGAGCCTGTCGAGTTCGGCATCCGGCCCTCAGTAGTAAGTCTTGCAGGGGTAATGGGGCCAGCGACGTCAACCCTCGACTCCGGCGGTGCGTATTGGGTAAACGGGACCGTGGCGTACAACGGAAGCGGTGCAGCCTCAATCAAATTGTTCGCGGACTACTCAGCTGGCGGCGTTCCGACCCTACTTGACGAACTGAGCGTGGGTTATGGACCGTTCAACTTCTCCCTAGTAGGTCTTCTCTCGGAGTTGGCCGGGAACGGGCCATTTAAGATGTCACTTGTTGCCGAGTATAACACTCAGAATTCCACAGGGTATACCTTGGCGACCACTTACACAGTCGTTGCAAATTCAACGCAAGGCGGGGCGACCCCGCCTTGGTGGATTTTCGCAGTCCTTCTAGCGGGGGTAGCGGCGACTTTCGCAGCTCTCGTGGTGCGCCGACGGCTTAGGGGCAAGATGATCGAATGTGGGGAGTGTGCATCCCTTGTGCCAGACCGGAGTCAGCGCTGCCCAACGTGTGGTACGACGTTCGAAATCGAGGAGTCGCGTTGCGTCCAGTGCGGCGGCCCCGTACCGGCGGGAGCGGATCGCTGTCCAGAGTGCCATCATGTCCCGGCAGACCGACCGCTCCCCCCGAGCCTAGAAGCGGACCGTGAGGCATTCGCAAAGCACCTCGAAGATTTTCGAGCCGCGGCGCAAGGGGAACTGGGAGACGATTATCCCGAGGTTGAGTTCTGGCGCTGGTGGCGAAAGCAGCCGGCCTACCAAAGCTTCCGCGACTGGCAAGAAGGAAGGACCCCCAAGCCAACGCTGGAGCCTCCCGACATTCCGGATACGACGCCGCCTGAGGAAGGCGAGACGGGGACTTAGGAAACCTCGTACGGGAGAGAACTAATACCATCCGGCGGGTCGCTCGGGGAGCCATGGTCGGCGATCTCGAGCGGGGGCGGCAAAAGGTGGATTGGGCCCGAGCCCACATGCCGATCCTCGAGGGTGTGCGTCGGCGCTTCGAGAACGAGCGTCCGTTCGACGGGCTCGTCGTTTCCATGGTGCTCCACGTCGAGGCGAAGACAGCTGCTCTCGCGATGGCGATCCAGGCCGGAGGCGCGAAGGTCCACCTCGCCGCAGGCAATCCTCTCTCCACCGACGATGACGCGGTGTCCGCGCTTCGCGCCGAGGGAGTCCACACCCTCGCGGAGAAGGGGGAGTCGCTCGCCGCCTATCGGTCGGCGATCGACGCCATGCGCGACGCGAACCCCCACGTCATTGTCGATGACGGAGCCGATCTGGTCGCGCTGGTACACAATCATCCGAACGGCGCGAATCGCGTCCGGGGGTCCACGGAAGAGACGACGACCGGCGTGACCCGCCTACGAGCGATGGAGCGGGACGGGACGCTCCGATTCCCGGCGATCGACGTGAACGACGCCCAGATGAAGCATCTCTTCGACAATCGCTACGGCACCGGCCAGTCGACGCTCGACGGGATTGCGAACGCGACGAACCTTCTCATTGCGGGAAAGGTCGCCGTCGTCGCGGGGTATGGGTGGTGCGGGAAGGGGGTCGCCTCCCGGCTCCGCGGGATGGGGGCCGACGTCGTCGTCACCGAGGTCGATCCCGTCCGCGCGCTCGAAGCGCGCCTCGAGGGCTTCCGGGTGATGCCCATGCTCGACGCCGCCGCGATCGCCGACCTGATCGTGACGGTCACCGGCAACACCGGGATTGTCCGTTCGGAACATTTCCGCGTGATGAAGGACGGGTGCCTCCTTGCCAACTCAGGTCACTTCGACGTCGAGGTCTCCCGGACCGAGCTCGAAGGGATGGCCGTGGCGCATCGCCCGGTCCGGCCGCACGTGGTGCAGTACGACTTCGCCGACGGGCGCAAGGTCTACCTCTTGGGGGAGGGACGGCTGATCAATCTCGCCGCCGGCCAGGGCCATCCGGTGGAGATCATGGACCTCTCCTTTGCGCTGCAAGCGTTGAGCGCGGAGCACATTGCGAAGCACGGAACGAAGATGGCGCCGAAGGTTCACGCGGTGCCCGAGGAGATCGACCAGGGGGTGGCGCGCGCCGCCCTGGCCCCCTTCGGGGTCGCGATCGACGAACCGACCGAGGAGCAACGCCGGTACGCCAAGAGTTGGAATCTGGGAACATGAGCGAAGCGAAGGCGCCCGAGGGGCGGAACTACACGAAGAGCCATGAGTGGTGGACGGCCGATGGCGATCGGGTGACGGTGGGGATCACCGATCACGCCCAGTCGGAGCTGACGGACATCGTGTTCGTCGACCTTCCCGCGTCGGGAAAGGCCGTGCAGGGCGGGACGTCGATGCTCGCGCTCGAGTCCGTCAAAACGGTCGCCGACGTCTACGCGCCGGCCGATGGGGTCGTCGTCGAGGCGAATGGGGAGCTGAAAAATCACCCCGAGCTCGTCAATCAGGACCCGTACGGGAAGGGCTGGCTCGTCCGGCTCAAGCTCTCGGGGACCCCGCCGGCGGATCAGAAGCTCACGGCGGAGGAATATCGGGCGTTCGTGGCCGCGGGCGGGCCCTGAGCCCGAGCGCGCCTACTTCCCCGCGAACTTCGGCGGGCGACGTTCGAGGAACGCCCGCATCCCTTCGAGCCGGTCCTCGGTGCCGAACGTGTGGCCCGCCGACTCGCCTTCGAGGTAGAGCGCGGCGTCCAGCGACGCG
>JAJZMW010000052.1 GCA_021848165.1 Thermoplasmata archaeon | reverse complement strand
GATCGATTGGCTTCGGGTCTTCCACCTATGACTTCGGACGAACGCATCCCGTCCCTCACCCCTTGCGGGGCTGCGGACTGTCGGTTTCCCTGCGGCTTGGGCCGTTGATGGGCCTTGGCCTCGCCATAGATCGAAACTCCCTGGCCCGTTATTCAAAACGGACGCATGGATCCTGTGTCCACGGCCTTTCGGCCGCTTCGTTCCTTGGGGACCACATGCGGCTTATCGTCAGTTGGTTTCAGGCTCTTTTCACCTCCCTTCCGAGGTACTTTTCAGTTTTCGCTCGCGCTACTAGTGCACTATCGGTCTCGGGACGTATTTAGGATCGGAAGTCTGTACCTCCCAGCTTCCCGCGCGATATCCAACGCACGGTACTCAGGATACCCTCAATCTCGCCTCTTCGCTTCGCCTACGGGACTATCACCCTCTGCGGTCTGTCGTTCCAGGCACATTCGGCTCGCGAGGCCAGCGAGTGCGGGGGTCCACTACTCCACATCTCCCCACCCTTACCGGGCGGGGATTCGGTTTGTCCTCTGCCGCGTTCGATCGCCTTTACTGACGGCATCTCGGTTGATTTCTTGTCCTCCCCCTACTAGAATGCTTTACTTCGGGGGGTTCCCTTTCCTTGCGGAATGTCCCTTGCGGGACCGGAGTTCCGATTCGGTGATCGGTGGATCACAGGTTCCTTGCGCCTACCCACCGCTTATCGCAGCTTGGCACGACCTTCATCGGCGCCCGAGCCCAGCCATTCCCCAACTGACAGGAGTCAGCTACACTGATTGCATTCGACAAGCGTCCAGAACGCGTGTGATCGGCGTCATCGATGCGTTCCTCCCGCAGGAGGAGGCACCCTTCGCCCTTCCCCGGAGAGGCCCCGGCCTCTGCGGGTGCATGCGCCCGACCGACGCGAGGCGCCGGTGGGCCCGCGTGGGAGTTGGCCTCCCTATTTAACGGTGCGTCCGAGGAGGGCCGGCTCCCGGGGCATCGCGTGCCAGCCGGGGCGGTGGTGGGGCCCCTCGTAGCGCGCCGCGGCGAACGGGCAGCGGCCCTCCCCGTTCGGCTCGCACCCGGCGCAGTTCCGCTCCATCGGGACCGGGGCGCGGGTGCGATCGGCGCGGATCTGCAGGAGCGCCGCCCGCAACCAGTGGGCACCGGCGTCGGTGTACGGGATCTTGACGAACCCTTCCCGCTCCCCGTCGCCGCCGCGGTCGCCGTAGAGGATCAGCGCATACGGCGGGCGGACCCCGAACGCCGCCTCGACCAGACGGCACTCGGCGATCGCCTGGACCGTGTCGAAGATCCGGCCGTGGGCCTCGTGGTACCCGAGGAAGAGGTGGGTCGACTTGTACTCGAGCGGAACGAGCGTCCCGTGCGGCCGGGCGATCACGAGGTCCGGACGGCCGGCGAACCCGAGCTCGGCGTCGTGCAGGGTCCCCGGACCGCTGGTGAAGCGCGGGTCCTTGCGGACGCGCTCGGGCGGGAAGAGGACCGGGAGATCGTCCTCGCCGTCGTCCTCGTACACGAGGACGTCCTCGGGTCCGAGGTCGAGGCGGCCCGGAACGACCTCGATGTCGTGGAGCGGCGGAGAGAACATCGGGGAGTGGCGCAGCGGGACGACCCCGGGCGGCGTGCAGGCGTCGACCGATGCGCCCGATCGGCGGGCCTCCCGCGCGGCGCGTCCGAGCTCCATCTCGTGCGGGCAGTGGAAGTAGGCGACCAGGTCGTGCGGCGTCAGATGCTCGAGCGGGCGGAGGTCCTGCGGGGCCAGCATGCCCGCCTCCCGCGCCTGATGCCCTATGAACGTACGCTCGGAAAGGAAAGCCCGTCTACGCGAGGCGTCGCGCGAACTCGGCCCGGACCGGTTCGGGCGCCGCGGGCGTCGCGACCAGCGACGCGACGAGCGCTCGATCCGGCTCGATCGCGCGGACGGCCGCCTCGATGCGATCGGCGGCGTCGCCCGCCCCCTTCGCGATCGCGCGGAGCAGCGCATACTCGGGGCGGCTCGCCCACAAGCGCCGGCCCCGGTGCTCCACGCGCCCGACCCGCACGCGTCGCGTCTCGGGATCGAACTCGGGGTCGATCCGATCGAGACGGCTCTCGCGGGAGGAGCCCCACTCGACCCGCGCGCCGTCCCGCATCGTGCCGACGAACGCGCGGGCCCCGTAGACGTGGCGGCTCCCGCCCCAGAGCGTCGGCGCCGCCGGCTCGGTGAGATACTCGGCGAGCGCTTGCGCGATCCGGTCAACGCCCTCGCGGCTGGTGCCGAGGTCGATGTCGCCGGGGGCGATGTCGGCCCCCCACAGGCGCGCCGCCACGGAACCTCCGACGTACCAGAACTTCTCCGAGGCGGGAGGGGCCTCCCCCAGTCGGGTCACGACCTCCTCGAGCGCATCGTCGATCGTCGGAGCGCGGCTCTGGTAGAGCTGCTCGAGCTCCGTCGCCACGACGAACCGGAACCGATTGTACGCTTGGCGCACGCGCCCCTGCATCCCGCTGGCGATGTCGAAGTCGCGATGCCAGCACCGCGGACCGCCGAAGGAACACGGTTCGGACGGGTGGCGGAAGTCGAGGGGGTCGAGCGGGCCGAGCGGGGGGCCGTTCGCGTCGGGACCGCCGACCTGCGCGTGGTAGGTGAACCGGTGCGGGGTCGGGCGTGTGTCGAGCGAGAGCTGGTGAAGGTACCCCCCGCCCAGGTCGGGTCCGCTGAGCATCTCAGCGGGCATCGTACGGCTCCGCGGCGCTCCCTAGCCGCCCGCCGCGACGAGCGCGGGACGCGGCGGCGTGGGGAGCGCCCCGGTCCGCCACCGGACGACCCCGCGATCCTCCTGGGCGACCAGGTAACGGCCGTTGGCGAGCGGTTCCCAGCCCGCCGGCTCCGGATCGAGCCGTTCGCTCGCGACGAGAACGTATCCCGGGCCGTGGGTGAACGCCATCTCGTAGTACGGGCAGGCGTCGTCGCGCAGTCCGGTGCCGTGCTCTCCGAGGGAGTGGCAGAACGCCCAGAGCTCGTGCGGACCGCGGGAGAGGAGGACGTTCAGGCCCGAGTACGGTCGCGGGGTCGGGCGTCCGTGCGCCTCCCAGACCGTCTCGAGGTCGGCGATCGCCCGCGCGTAGGCGCGCGGAGGATGCGGCTCGGTGTCGAGGTGCCGGAGGAGGAGGTAGAAGAGGACCTCGCTGTCGTTGACCCCTTGGATCGCGTGCCGGTAGCGCCCCGTCAGCGCCCGCGTCTCCCGCGGCAGGGGGATGGCCCCGTTGTGGGCGAAGATCGTCGAGCCGTGATGGAACGGCTGGGAGTTCGCGGGGCCGAGCAGGTGCTCCGGCGCGAGGTGCATCGGGTTCGACGCCTTGCGGAGGTGCGCGAGGACGAGCGGGCCGCTCGCGGCCTCGGCGGCGCGGAGGAACGCCGGGTGCTCCGATGGGTCGGCGGCGCATCCGACGCCCTTCTCGACGGTCACCCGCCGATGGTCGTCGTACCAGGCGATCCCCCAACCGTCCCCCTGGCGCCGCGCCTCGCTGACGTTCGCAAGGCTCAGCAAGGAGCGCTCCGAACCGACGAGCCAGGACGAGGCCGGACGAGGGGCCCGCCCGAGAAGACCGAAGAGACGGCACATGGGCGGCTCGAGCGGCTCTCGACTGATAAGGATACGCGTGGTACGGTCGCGGGGCGGGAAGCGGCGCCCACGAGCGGGCGGCGAGGCAACGCAACCCTTTTGAGCGAGGGCGACGAGTTCCTCGTCGGTGGAACGATGGTGCACGTGGAAGTGACCCCGGCCGCGCAGGACCAGGTGCTCAAGGTGATGGAACGCCAGGGGAAGCCCGGCACGGCGCTGCGCCTCTTCGTCCAAGGGGGCGGTTGCTCGGGGCTGAGCTACGGGATGACGTTCGACCGCCAGGAGACGGGCGACGAGGTCGCCTTCGACGGCGGCCCGCTCAAGGTCGTCGTCGACCGGGCGAGCGCGCCCCTGCTCGATGGGGTCAAGGTCGACTTCCTGATGAGCCTCGAGGAGTCCGGGTTCAAGATCTTCAACCCGAACGCGAAAGAGACCTGCTCGTGCGGCAAGTCGTTCAGCGCCTAGGCGCCCCGGCTCCGGGCGGTTAAATATCCCCCTCCCGCTAGAGAGGCGGGGTGCGCACGGAGGGCCCCGAACATGTCAGTACAGGTGGATGTTTCCAAACCCGCGTTGGACCAGGTCCGAGAGCTGATCCGAAGCCAGACCCCGGGCACCGGCGTCCGAGTCTATCTCGAGCCCGGCGGCGAGGGCGGCGGCTGCGGATGCGGTGGCGGCGGGTGCGGCTGCGGAGAGGGCGACGGCCCCGGAGGGCCCCGGTTCGGCATGGCGTTCGATTCCGAGCGCCCGGGCGACCAGGTGATCCGCGTGGACGGGCTCTCCCTCTTCGTGGACGACCTCTCCGCCGAGATGCTCGAGGGCGCCTCGATCGATTACGTCGAGACCCTCGAAGCGACCGGCTTCAAGATCTCCGCGCCGAAGCTGAACGCCCTCCGCGCCCCCGGCGCCGAAGCGATGCCCGACGCCGAAGCCGGCGGCGGATGCGGCTGCGGCGGAGGCGGTTGCGGCTGCAACAGCTGAGCGAGAACGGACGGCCCTCGGACGACCCTTTCCCACGCCCTCGGGACCGGTCGCCCCGACCCTCGGGCCGGGCGCTCGGGCTCAGTCCGACGCGTCCCACGCTCCGCCACCGGGGAGCGGGACGGCCGAGACCGCGCCCGATCCGGCATCGACCGCGTAGACGACCCCGTTCTGCCCATCGAGGACGAGACCGGTCGGCGTACCCGTGACGCCGACGTCCGCGACGATCCACCCCGACCAGGGATTCACGACGAGGACGTCTCCGCCGCTGCCGTTCGCCACGTAGACCATCCCGTTCTCGGGGTCGAACAGAACGCCGGTGGATGTGAGGCCGCTCGCGTGGTTCGGCACGAGGAAGCTCGCCGCTGAACCCTCCGATCCCTCCGCGGCCCATGGGTTGAGGAGCAGAACGCCTGCGCTCTCGATCTCACCGACCAGGAGGATCCCACCCCGGGGAGCGACCGCGATCGAATCCGGCAGTCCGGTGAGAGCGATCGTGGCCGTCGGTTGCGCCGAAGGCCCGGCAGAGTATCCGAGGAGGGCTCCCGACCACTCGCTCGCGACCCACATCGTCCGCTGAGCCGCATCGAAGACCGAGGCCACGGGGTACGTCCCGGCGGCGAGGGTGCCCTCGAGGGTCAAGCTCGCGGCGCTCAGGAGGCTCACCGTGTCCGACCGTGCGTTCGTGACCCAGAGCGTCTGGCCCAGCGGGTCGAACGTGATCGACGTCGGCCCGTCCCCGACCGGGATCGGGCCGGCGACGATCGTGTTGGTCGACGGTTGGATCTCGTACACGGCGCCGCCGAAAAAGTCGCTCACCACGATCGCCTGCGCGGTCGGATCGTAGGCGAGGCCCATCGGCACGCGCCCGACCGGGATCGTCACCACGACGCTCGGGCCGACCGGATCGACGACGGCGACGATCCCGTTGCCGGGCTCCGCGAGGTACAGGAGCCCGTTCTGGGGATCGAACGCCGACTGCGCGAACTCCACGCCCCCGGGCGAGACGGGAGCGACGGGCCCGGGCGACAAGCGCATCGCGAAGAGGGCCTTCAAGTCCAGGAGGACCCCGGAGCCGATGAAATTGTTCTCGTTGCTCGTCACGACCGCGTAGACGGTCGCGTTCGTGGGGACGAGGGCCACGCTGGTGACCGGGATCCAGAGCCCGCTCTGCGGCGCGAAGAGCGAGTCCCCGACCGCGAGCTGGTCGGGGGCGGCCAACCACCCCGTATACGTCGCGTTGCTCACGTAGATCGGCTGGTCGGTGGGGGTGAGCTCGATCAGGCCATGGTTGACGTTGATGAGAGAGGTCTCGTTCGTCGCGGTCGTGAAGAGGACGTAGCCGGTCTCGAGCGTGCCGGTCGAGAGATTGTACTCGAGCACCGGGTCCCCGGGCGCGAGCGACTGGACCGGCGCCGCGCCGCCGGGGGTCGCGATGAGCGTCCCGGCGGCGACGCACCCGCCGACGTCCGGGGCGACGACGACATGGAACGTCACGAACGTCGGACCCCCGGCGCCGGTGAGCGAACTCACCTCCATCTCGAACGTGTAGACGCCGGTCGGCGCCGACAAGGGGGCGGAGATCGTCACGTAGAAGATCCCCGAATCGAAGGGGAACCCGGACGACGGGGGCGTCCCGCATCCGTCGAAGCACCAACCGCTCGGCATGCCCTGGAAGGAGACCTCGTCGCACGCGATCCCGCCGCACGAGAGCGAGGGACCCGCGTACGAGACCGTGCCGGTCGTCTGCTCCCCGCCGGTCCCTTCGGTGATGTACAACGTCCCCACGCCCCCGCCGGCGTTGGTGATGAAGGTCGCTTGGAACGGAGTGTTCAGGAGCGCGACGTTGTTGCTGTTGATCTGGGTGCCCACGTACCCTCCCGGAGCGCCCGAGGAGAACGAGTCCCACGAGTACGGGAATCCCAGGATCGGCCCGGGGGTCCAGATGGCGTTCAGGTCGAAATTGTAGTTCGGGAAGTTCGAGTACTGAACCGTGAAGACCTCTTCCATGACGGAGTAGGCGCTGTACGTGTAGAGATTGTTCCAGCAGGTGACGTACGGGACGACGAAGAAGGCGTTCCCGCCGGTATACTGGAAATCGGAGAACACCTGGGCCCCCGTGCTGGTGAGCGAGGCGAGGAAGCCGATGGTGCCGTTCGGGTAGGAGTGCAGCGTGAACGTGTACTGCGTGTTCGGGGCCAGGACGACGAACGGCGCCAGGTACGACTCGATCCCGGACGCTTCGCCGCAGGCGGTCGAGTAACTGTACACCGGAACCCACCCGACCCCGGCATACGGCGCGAATCCGACCTGATCGTACGAGGGGAGGCCCGCGTCATCGAACGCGGAGAGGATCACGGCCCAGTTGTCCCCCGCCGCGGGGGCCCCCGTGGGCATCGTGACCGTCATGCTGAGCGAGTTCGAGAGAGGAGGGTCCTCGCAGAAGAGGTTGCACTGCGCGATCGGGGCGGGGTCGAGGATCTGCGCGCCTTCGTAGTAGTGACCGCAGTAGGCGTCGACCACGTTTCCTTGGACGCAGTCGCTCGAGGTCCCGCCGCTGGTCGAACCTCCCCCCGACGAGATCGGCGCGAGCGAGTGGGTCCGCACCACGCCTCTCGGGGTCGGGGGGGAGGCGGCCGCCCCCGCTCCCGGGGCGTGCGACGCGGGGACCGGCGATCCCGAGGCAAGAGCGAACGCCGGAACGATCGCCATACCGAGCAGCACCACCAGAGAGATCGCGACCGCCCAATGTCCCGTGCTTCGTTGGTTCATGCGCCACGCCTCGTTCTGTGTCGGAGTTCGTTCGAGATATTTAAGGCGCCGTCGCAGAGGGCCCGCTCGGGAACCCGGCCCGGTAGCCCCGCGCAACCCCCGACGGTAAACTCAAGAAGTCGGAAGAATCATGGCGCGCCCGTCGCCCGGAGCCGTGAACGGATGGCAAGGAGAGTTCCGGCGATGTTCCGTAGGGGCCCGGCCCCGTGGGCGCTCGTCGGAGTGCTCGTGGTCGTCGCGATCGCGTTTGCCCTCCCCCCGCCTCCCGCCCCGAGCGGGGCCGCCCCCGCCGCCGCGCCCCTCTACACCGTGACCTTCACCGCCGCCGGCCTCGCCCCCGGAACGAACTGGACGGTCACGCTCGATGGGGCGGCGACGACCTCGTCCAACTCCTCGATCGTGTTCCGCGTGGCGGACGGGTTCCATCGGTACGAGGTCGCCGGTTCGGACAATTTTCTGCCGGTCTCCTCCTCCGGCGTGATCAACGTCGATCGGGCTCCGCTCCTCGTCATCGAGAACTTCGTCGAGCGGTGCTCCGATTGCTCCGGTCCGGCGGCCCTCCTCCCCCTCTACGGCTGGCTGCTCCTCGTGGGGGTCGGGGGGGGCCTCCTCGGGCTCTTCGGCATCTGGTCGGTCCGTTCGCTGCCCCCGCGCCGCACCCCACCCCCTCGGCTCGTCCCGATCTCCCGTGAGATGGGCCCGGACGGATTTGAACCGTCGACCAACCGGTTATGAGCCGGTCGCTCTGGGCCGGACTGAGCTACGGGCCCCCCGGGTAGACGGTAACGAGGCGCCGCCGAGCGGGATTTGGGGCGGGCTCGGAGCGTCGGGCCCGCCTTTCGAACCGCTGACCTTTCGGTTAACAGCCGATCGCTCTACCACTGAGCTACGGCGGCACCGAAGCGGCCGAGCCGGCATCGCGCTAATAGCCTTTCCGGCGCGCCGGCGGCCGGCTCCGGTGCTCCGCGGCCCGCTCCTTGAGCCGCTGGATCTGGGTCGTCATCCGTTCGAGCGTCCGATCGAGCGTCGCCCAGTACTCCTGCGCGAGGTCCGTCACGACCGCGCCATCGGCCGACGGCTGGATGACCCCCTCGCGCTCGAGGAGGTGCAAGGAGTAGCGGACCTTGTGGATCGGCAGGTGCATCGCCTCGCTCAGGCGGATGATCCCCATCGGCGGGCTGTTCGCGAGCCGTTCGAGGAGCTCGACGTTCCGCGCGAGGAGCTCGAGCTCGCTCGCGATCCGCTCCGCGAGCCGGGTCCCTTCGGCCGGCGCCGGGCTCTCGTCCAGATCGATCGGGGGGGCGCTCGGATCGGCCATGGTCCCTCGTCCCCCAATCGGAAACGGCTTACAAGAACCTTCGGGCGGCCCTATCCGGGCGGGGGCCCGACCGCGGCCGGCGCCGAGCCTCCCCGGGAGGCCCGGACCCGCCGATACAGGATCGGGCCGATGATCGTGGTGGCGATCGACATCACGACGAGGGGGCTCAGCTAGTCGTCCGAGAGGAGGTCGGCGTTCGCCGCCGCGATCGCGATGATCAAGGCGACCTCCCCGCGGGCCACGAGCGCGGTGCCGACGGTGAGCGCCTCGTCGCGCCCGAGCGAGCGAGCGTGGACCGCCCCGGCGGCGAGCTTGCCCACCACGGCGAGGACCGTGATCAGGACGATCAGCGGCCAGACCGCGAGCAGGCCCGGGACGCCGACGAAGAGGCCGATGAAGACGAAAAAGAACGGGACGAAGAGCGCGTTGAGCGCGTCGAAGCTCCGCTCCAGATCGAAGCGCGGAGCGATCGACGCCATCGCCATCCCCGCGAAGAAGGCACCCAGCACCGCGGCGAGCTGGAAGTTCGCCGCAATGAACGCGGCTCCCAGGACGACGAGGAGCGCGGCGCCGAGCGCCCCCGCGCGCGTCTTCGGATCCGGGGGGGCGCCGGGCGCACCCGCCGGCGCGAGGCGCTCGGCGACCGGCTCGGCGAGGAAGAGGAACACGACCACGAACGCGATGGCGATGCCGACGACGAGGAGGACCTGCTGGGCGAACTCGACGTTCGTCGCGCTCCCCTTGCTCGCGAAGGCGAGGATGATCGCGAGCAGGACGAACGCCACGATGTCCTCGAAGACCGCCGCCCCGAGCAGACGCCGCCCTTCGGGCCGGTCGACCAGATCGTCGTCGGACAGGAGGCGGGAGACGACCCCGAGCGAGCTCGCCGCGAGCGCGGTGCCGATGAACAGGACGGCGTAGAGGTTCGCGTCGCCGATCGCGAGCAGCACGAACGCCGCCCCGATCGCGAACGGGACCACCACGCCGACCAAGGCGATCTCGAGCGACGAGCGCGCGACGCTCCGCAAGGCCGACGGCCGGATCTTCAGGCCGACGGTGAAGACGAGAAAGACGAGGCCGAGGTAGAAGAAGATCGTCAGCGCCGAGAAATTGAGCCCCGATTGCGACGCGGTGGTGTACGGGTCGATCCCGAAGTACTCCGCGAGGTTGAACGAGCCGATCGTGAAGTTGATCACGATCGCCCCAGCAAGGATCTCCCCGACGAACGAGGGGAGGCCGATCCGCTCCACGAGCCACCCGAGGAGCTTCGCGAGCAGGAAGAGGGAGACCAGCATCCCGATGAGGAACGCTTCGCCGTCCATCGGAGAGGCGGGATGCGGCGACCGGGTTAAGCCCGTTTCCTAGCGCGTCGATCCGGACCCGTTCCCCGCCGAGGCCGCGGCGAGAGGAAGTCGAGCAGCTCGCCGAGGAAACGGTCCCGTTGCTCGTAGAACGGGAGGTGCGCCGCGCCGGCGATCAGGGTGAGCCGCGAGCGCGGCCATAGGCGGTGGAGCTCGCGGGCGGTGAAACGCCCGGCTTCGCGGTCGCCCGCGAGCAGAAGAGTGGGAACGCGCACGCGTCCCAGCCGGGGCCGTACGTCCCAACCGGCGAGCGAGCCGGTGGGTCGGCTCAGCAATCCGGGGCGATGGCCGAAGATCGCCCGCAGCAGGCGACGATTGACGCGCGCCTCGGCCGCCCGGAACTCGAGGGGAAGGACGCGCACCCCCTGGGAGAACTCGCGGCGACGACGACGGAGGGCCTGCCGATACGCGGCGCTCTCGAATCGGCCGC
>JAJZMW010000134.1 GCA_021848165.1 Thermoplasmata archaeon | reverse complement strand
TGGATCGTCGTCGCGTTCGTCGCCGCGCGCAACGCCGGCCACAGCTTCAACCGCTGGACCGACCGGGCGCAGGACGCCCGCAACCCCCGCACCCAAGAGCGGGCCCTCGTGACGGGGCGCCTCTCTCCGGGCTTTGCGCTGGGGCTCGCGCTCGGCAGCGCGGCGATCGTGATCGTCGCGGCGTACTTCCTCAGCCCGCTCGCGTTCCTCCTCGCCCCGGTGGCGATCGCCATCGTCTTCGGGTACTCCTACACGAAACGGTTCACCACGGCGACGACGGCCTACCTCGGCCTGGTCGAGGCGATCACGCCCGCGGCGGTCTTCATCGCCGTCGTGGGCGCGCTCCCGCTCGCGGTCCTGCTCGCCGTCGCGGGCATGCTCGCGTGGGGGACCGCCTTCGAGACGGTCCATTCCCTCGGCGACGTGGAGAACGACCGCGCGCAGGGGCTCCGCTCGTTCCCCGTGCGGTTCGGGATCCGGGCGAGCGTGCGGCTCGTGCCGGCGCTCCATGCGGTGGCGCTCGGCCTGCTCGCCCTCTTCGGCATCGCGATCGGCCTCGGGCTCCCCTACTACCTCGCTCTCGGGGCGATGGGGGTCGTCGCCGCGTACGGCGACGCCGAGCTCGCGCGGAACCCCACCGCGACCCGCGGGCCGTTCCGACGGCACTTCCTCCTCGGCGCTCTCTATCTCGCCGGGACGCTGGCCGCCCTGTTCCTCGTCTAGATCGGACGGGCCCGCCGGCCCGTCAACCGTATGCCGTCCCCCGGGTCCGCCCTCCGAGGTCCGATGGTCCGCTCCGCGGAGACGATCGAAGGGTTGGCGGTCGCCGGCCGAGCGACGCTCGGCCGCGATACGGTCGACGTCCCGCAGCTCCTGTGGACGCGCGCGGCGAGCGCGCCGGCCGCGCCGGACGGCGCTCCGACGATCGCCGAGGAGGCCCCCGGTCCCGCGAACGAGCGGCGCCTCTCGATCCGGTTCGGGACCACCGTCCTCCCTCTGCACGTTCCGATCGAGGCCCCGGAGATCGCCCGGGACGGGGATCCGGCGGTCGAGCTCTCGCCCGGGATCTGGACGGTGCGGGGTCCTCTGGATTCCATGACGCCGGGCTCCTGGCCCGGCGCGGAGCTGATCGTGCTCACCAACGCCCGCGCCCTCTGGTCGGACGGAGCGCCGTTCGTCCGGACGATGGGGGCGTTGCGCGCAGGCGCCGGCGCCGCGCCGATCGTTTGGGCGCCGCGCGTCGCGCTCCCGCATCGGATCCCGCTGCTCACCTACCTTGGCGTCGATTGGCTCGACACCACCGAAGGGGCGATCCAGGCGGCGCACGGCACGACGTTCGACGAAACGCTCGGGGCCGACCGCGGGGCCGAAGGAACCGTCGACCTTCCGCGGCTCGGGGCCGAGTACACTCGCGCGGTGGCGGGAACGCGGTCGGCGCTCGCCCGTGGCCGCCTTCGCGAGCTGGTCGAGGCACGGCTCGCGGCGGAGCCCGCGCAGGCCGAGATGCTCCGGTACGCCGACCGGTTCCTCGCCGCGGCCCTCGAGGAGCGGACGCCGGTCGTGGGCGATGAGCGGATCGGCCGCTACGTGCTCGCCGAGTCGCTGCGACGCCCCGAGATGCGGCGATTCCGCGCTCGCTTGGTCGATCGCTACCGTCCGCCGGCGAGCAAGGAGGTGCTGCTCCTCGTCCCGTGCTCGCGCACCAAGCCGTACCGCCGCTCGCGCTCCCACCGTCGATTTGCGTCGGCCTGGGAAGGGTTCGCCGCGGTCGAGCGCCTGCACGTCGTCTCCGTGAGCTCCCCGATCGGCGTCGTGCCCCGGGAGCTCGAGGACGTCCACCCGGCGCGCCACTACGACATCCCGGTGACGGGGGATTGGTCGGACGAGGAACGGGAACTCGTGCTCGAGGGACTTCGGGCGATCCTCGCCCAGGGCCGGTACCGATCGATCGTGGTGCATCTCGATCCGGGCGAGTATGACTTCCTCCGAGAGGCGTTGCCGAGCCGCCTCCCGACGGTCTGGACGCTGGGAGATCACCGCTCGACGTCGCCCGAGGCGATCAATTCGCTCCGAGCCTCGATCCGGGCCGCGCTGGAGGGGACGTCGGGGCCGGTGCCGGGCGGCCCGTTGCGCGTCGTGCGCGAGGAGCTCGCCGAGGTCGCCGCGATCCAGTTCGGCCGCCCCGCCGCGGCGCGGCTGTTCGCCGATCCGTGCCGCTTGGCCGGGCGGCCTTGGTTCCAGCGAGTGACCGACGGGGAGGGGACCGACCTCGCCTCGTGGAAGGAGGAGCGAGGGCTCTTCCAGCTGACGATCGCCGGGGCCGAACGCTTCGGCCCCGAGTTCCCTCTGCGCGTGGAGGCGGGGCCGGATGTGCCCCTGCGCGGCGATCTCTTCGCGCCCGGGGTCCGGGCGGCGGACCCGATGATCCGGACCGGCGATGCGGTCGTCGTCACCCAAGGAGGGGCGCTGGCCGCGGTCGGAGAGGCGGCGATGAGCGGGCGCCTGATGACGGAGCTCGGACGGGGGATCGCCGTCCACCTCCGACACCGGCGCCACGCGGAGACCCCATAGACCCAAGAGGCGGGGCGCTCGTCGGGAGCCGGGGCCGGTGGTCCAGCGGTTACGACGTCGCCCTTACAAGGCGGAGATCGACGGTTCGAATCCGTCCCGGCCCATGCGCATCGCGCGCGCCGTAGCGACGGCAACGGTGGCCCGCCGCCGAGCTCTCGCGCGTGGGCGTTCGGGCCTGTTTCCGCGGTGCACTGCCCCCTCCGGGACGGGGCTCCCGCACGATCCGGCCCCCGTTCGCCCCAGGACTCCTCAGCCTCTCCCGAGCGGGAGCTCCATCGCGGACCGAGCGGAGGGAAACGGTGGCGAGGGGGCCCTTGCCTGGATCCAGAATCGCCCGAGGAGGGGGGGCGTAGGTCACGAAAAGCTCGGCCAACGCCCCACGGGCGGAACCGCTGGTATCGTTGTAGTCTCCGAAGCCGAGAACGTAGTACCCGCTCGCCGCCCGGGGGATCGGCGTCGCGCCCCAGATCTCCCCCCCCTCGAACGCGGCGGGCAAGGTCGGTCCGAGGTCGATCACGGTCGAGAGGGATCCCCCCGCGGTCCAGAAGGCAAGACCCGGGGCCAACGGCGCCGTGGGAGAGCTGCCCTTGCCCCCGATCAGCCAGCCGGCGGGGGCGGCCGTCATGGCCAGGATCGATTGGTCGAGGTCGGACGGCAGCGTCGGGCCGGGGCCGACCCGATCGCTCTGGATCGAGGAGGCCCTCCCGGAGCCTCCCCCGACGAGCCACGAGCTTCCGTTCCACCCGATCGAATACACTCCGTTGCCATCGTACGGCGCCGACGGAAAGAGGTCCGTGAAGCTCGAGCCTTGGAACAGCCCGAGGATGCCCTCGCCTCCGAGCAACCATTGGTGCCCGTTCCATCCCATCGACTGGATCCACGTCTTGGGGGCGTGCCCGACGATCCGGCTCGAGAGATTGAGCGTCGTCCCAGCGGGGCTCAACGCCACCGCGATCGGTCCCGCGGTCGAGTTGCCGGCCACGAGCCAGCTGCTCCCATTCCAGGCGGACGTCCAGATCCCTCCCCGCGGGAAGTACCGACCGAGTTCCGGGGTGAGGTTGGTCACCCGGCCCCCGTCCAGCCACACGGCGGTGCCGATGTTTTTCCCCCCCCAGCCGGCCTGCCCGGTGAGGAGCCAGGCGGTCCCGTTCCAGACGATCGAATAGATGCCGCCCTGCCAGAAGTACGGCTCGACCACGGCGGTGAGGTTCTGGATCCGAGGGCCGAGGGGGCCGGGCTTAGCGACGGCGAGCGCCGGGAGCGAGAAGTCGGTCGTCTTCCGATAGTTCTCGATCCCGCCGAACAAGGTGGCGGTCCCGTTCGAGGCGCTGGAGAGAAGCTCCCCGGAATCGAACATGCCGTGCAACGCCGCGGTCTCGTTCGACATGACGAATTGGATCGCGGGGGATGGAGGAGGGACGGCGGAGAGACCCACCCCCAGCGCGCCGAACACCAGCACCGCCACGACGAGCGCGGCCCCGCCGGCGCGCGCGATCGAGCGCCGCCCGGTTCCGGTACGCCTCGAACGGTCCGCCATCGTCTTCGCCGGCCGGTAGGAACCGCGGAGAGCCGCCGGCCGATTTATACTCGGTCCCGACCTGGGAGGTCGACCGGCGGCACGTTCGTCGCCCCCGGGGCTCGCGAGGATCGATGAGGGGAGCGAACGGGAGGACCCGAGCTCCGGGCATCGTCCCCCCGCCGATCGCTCGCACCCTCGCCGCGGTAGGGATCGGCGTGGTGATCGCGGTCGCCACCGTGGCGGCGAACCTGGTCGTCACCGGCTCCGCCACGAGCCCCGGAAGCTGCCCGGTGGCGTGGCAGGCATCGCCGCCGACCGCGACGCCGATCCAGCACCTGTTCGTCCTCGTCAAGGAAAACCACGCGTTCGAGAATTACTTCGGCGATCTTCCGGGCGTGCTCGGGAATCCTCCGAACGGGTCGTTCCCGGTCGCGTTCAACAGCTCCACGGTCGTCCCCCCGTTCGCCCTACCGGGAAGCTCGACCCCCGATATGCCCCACACGGCGTCCGCGGGCCGGACGGACCTCGACCACGGGCGCAACGACCTCTTCGTGGCCGAGGCGAACGCGTCCGGCGATCCCGCTCCGCAGGACGCGGTCGGCTACTACACGTCGGCCCAACTCCCCGACTACTACGCCTACGCGCGGAACTACGCCGTCGGCGATCGGTTCTTTACCGGCGTGCTCGGACCAACGGACCCGAACCGGGTCTTCGACCTGAGCGCGAACGTCGGGACGTGGAACGCCGACTCCACGCCCCCGGCGAACGTGACGGACCAACCGACCGTGCTCAACCAACTCACCGACGCGGACGTGCCCTGGGAGTACGAGTACGCGTCGAACACGTCGCAGGGGCTCGCTCCCGACTACTACCCGTCGCTGGTCGGCTCGCCGTGCAACGCCCCCCGCCTCCTCCCCGTGTCGGATCTCGCGGCCCAGGTGAATGGACCGGCCCCTCCTTCCGTCGTCTATCTCGACCCGTCGACCAGCCCCCTGTATAGCGAGCACCCGCCGGAGAACGTGACCTTGGGCGAGGCGTGGACGGTGGCGGTCGTCAACGAGATCGAGCAGAGCCCCATCTGGAACTCCTCGGCGATCGTGGTGTTCTACGACGAGAACGGGGGGTTCTGGGACCCGCTGGTCCCGCCGACGACCTCGACCGGCATGGATGGGTTTCGCGTGCCGTTCCTCGTCATCTCGCCGTGGACCCCGGCGGGAAGCATCTGTTCGGAGGTGCTCGACCCGGCCTCGATCCTCCATTTCATCGACGCGAATTGGAACCTTCCGTGGCTCAACGCCCGCGTCGCCAGCGCCCCCTCCCTCTCCTCCTGCTTCTTCGACTTCTCGCAGGCGCCCCGGGCTCCGTTCCTCCTTCCGACCAACGTGACCTTCGGACCGGCGCCCGCGTCGCCGGCCCTCCCTCCTCTCGACGGTCCGGCGACCCACCGATCCCCCGGCCGGG
This sequence comes from Thermoplasmata archaeon, assembly GCA_021848165.1. Classification (GTDB taxonomy): domain Archaea; phylum Thermoplasmatota; class Thermoplasmata; order Lutacidiplasmatales; family UBA184; genus Lutacidiplasma. The sequence continues at coordinate 4,926 of JAJZMW010000134.1, read as the reverse complement.
GAGAGAGCGAGCGGATCCTCGGCGAACCTCGACCTCTTCGCCTGAGGGTCGCCGCGCGGGGAGGACCGCTCGACCGGGAGTCGGGCACTCTCGCTCCGAACCGGCGACGCGTCTCCCCCGGGAGGTGCGGGGCCGTGGGATCGGCCGGCCGCGCGCGAGATCTCCGCGTTCCCCGCCGCTCTCGAAATGGACGGACCTAGGTCCGGTCCGGCCGCGGGAGGGGAGCCCCGCACTCCCCGCAGTACGCGACCGAGCTGGGCCAAGGCGATCCGCAGCGCGGGCAGGTCAAGGTCGCGCCCGGAGCCGCGACCTCGAGGAGCGACGACGGAGGATCCCCCGCGCTCGAGGGGCCGCGGCGATCCGAAGCGATCCGCTGGCTGGATCCCATCGTGGGCGAGCCCGACGTGGCTGTCCCACGCCGTGCGGCCGACCGGTTCGCCCCTCCGTGGGACGGGGATCCCTCGGGGGACGCACGAGGCTCCCCGAGGGAGCCGTCGGTGAGCGAGCGCTGGTGGTGGCGCCAGATCGACCCGGTGATCCCGAGCAGGAACCCGAAGCTGACCAGGTAGAGCGAGGCGACAACGAGCACGGTGTCGATGAACGCATCGAGCGAAACGCCGGCCGGGGGCCCGGGGCCGGGCGGGAGGAAGACCGAGTATCCCCCGAGGACCCCGTCCTCGAGGCCGAACCGGATCGCGTAGAGACCGAACCAGAAGAGCGCGATGAGGATCGGCCCCCGATAGTGCCACCCGCCCTCCGCGCGTCGTTCGACGACCATCCGGTGCTCGCCGTACCAGATCCCGACCTCGGCGGCGACGACCGCCACCGCGCTCAGGAGCATCGTCCAGACCCACGTCAGATCCGACGACGATCCGCCCGCCAGGACGATCTCCCCGAGCGAGACCGCCCAAACGTAGAACGCCGCGAGCCCGTAGACGACCAGGTGCAACGCGAGGGTCGAGCGCCGGACCCGAGCCCCCTTGCGCAGGTCGAACGCCCACCAGATCGTGTAGCCGATCAGGGCCGGGAGCAGGAGAACGTCCGTGAAGGAGAAGCCGACCGCCATGGTTCGCCGATCGGCCTCCTTGGCGCGGGCCCTACCGCGGTCGACCGCACGACAGGCAGAACTTCTCGGTCCCGGCGTAGGGGTTCCCGCAACTCGGACAGGCGAGGGCCGGCGACGAGGGGACGGCGGGAGCCCCCGTGGACGGGGCGTTCCCCGGGGGAGGAGGCGAGCCGGCGCCAGGCCCGGTCGCGGACGAGGTCGGACCAGCGGCGGGCGCCGAAGGAGGGGATCCGCTCGGGGCATTCGTCGCGAGCTTTCGTTTTCGTCGGAGGGCCCGACGACCCGCCGCTCCCCCCGCCACCGCCGCGCCGCCCGTGGCGGCGTAGGTGTGTAGGGCCGCCAGCAGCCCCACGATGAGCGCCACCGTCACGGTGGCGCCGACGACGATGTATCCTTCAAGGCCCGGGAGCCCGAGAAGGGGAGGAAGCCCTCCACTCCCCCCACCTCCGTTGCCGCCGAACGAGACGGCCTCCGTCACCGGGGCCCCGCCCACCGAGAGGCTCCCCGACGAGGGGTTGGCCGTGTACCCCGTGAGGTTCTCGATCGCGAACGGGTACGTCCCGTTCGGTTCGGTGAAAGTGATCGTGCGTGCCGTGGAGGATTGAGGTATTCCTCCGAGCGTGACGGCCCAGCTCGTTCCCGGCGGAAGGCCGCTGCTCGTGAAGGTCACGAGGTAGGCGAAGCGGGGGGAGGCCGACGAGGATACGGCGCTGTACAAAATTCCCCAGCTGGACTGTCCGTAGCCTCCCGCGCTGCCGCCCGCTCCAAAGTAGTAGCTGCGGGAGCCGTTGTACGTCGGCGAGAAACCGTCCTGGGACAGATTCGTAGAGAGCCGATAATCGACCGACGTGTTGTTCTCATCCGTCATCTGGGCGGACAAGGTGTGGGTGCGAATCGAGTAGTTTGTCTCGAACGCGAGATAGTCTCCCCCATTCGGAGCCACCCCCGGGGGCGAACCGAGAGGCCCCATGGCCTGAATGTTCGCACCCGAGACATTGCCCCCGGGATCTGGGGTCACCATGTAGAGATTGAAACAGGAGTTGCTGCAACCGAACGGTTCCCATTGCACGACGATGTACGGTGTGATCGAGTCGGGAAAGACGAGGGTTCCCTCTCCGCCGCCGATCCCACTCGGCCCGCCCGCCCAGTATGGGAACTCCCAGCTGACGTTCGACACGGGCGTCAAGAAGAGATACTCCACCAAGCCGTCCCCCGAGGCGATGGACGGAGACCCCACCCCGACCGACTGGATCGAGACGGAATCCCCCGGAGTGGCGGAGTAGAGGAACAAGCCCACGCTATAGGGAAGGGTGTCCGGCGACATCATCAGGACCGGGGCGCGTGAGCCCCAGAACGCGGACGTGGCGTTCCCCGTCAAGAGCGAGGGCAGGGATCGATTCGCGGAACCATCGACGTAGCTCGTTTCGAGCAGGGATGGGGAAACGTACGTACTCCCATTCAGGAGGTCCAGCGCCACCGTCGGCGAGCCGCCGGTCGCGAGAACGGCGGACGCACTCGGAGAGAAGGGCACGAGCGTGTTCTCTCGGCTGGACGGAGGAGTCCTCGGTTGGGCGTAAGTGGGGCCGACGATCGCCGACAGGGCCCACAGTAGGACGATGGCTGTGAGGAGGAGAACCGCGACGGCCGATCGACCCGCGAGCGGGTCTCTCTGCATACACCGAGTGTACGGGTGGCCCGCTATTTGGTCCTTCTTTCTTCGAGGAGGCGCGGTGAGACGGCCCTACCAAACAGGAATCCGGCGCCGCCCTTGCGAACTCGACCGAGTTCCGAGAACGGTCGTGTTCCCCCCTCGCGGTGGTCCTCCCGGAGCGCATCTGAACCCGGGCCCCCCCTCCGACTTCCGCGTGGTTCGCCTCGGAGGGGTGGGGCGAACGGGCGCGATCTGGGCACGGTCCGTAGGCTCGGCGACCCCCGCGAACGCCGAGACGGCCGCTAGATCGAGGCGGGACTCCGAAGTGCTCTTTCGAACGCGGTGCCCAGGGGAGGCTTCGCCGTGGCAGAAGGTCTACGGCCGGCGGCTCGACACGCCCACCGGGGTCGCGCGCAGGGAGGCTCCCGGATCCGAAGCCATCGACGGCGAAGCAGCGAGGAGGCTTGCCGCGGCTCCCGTAGCGCTCCCAGTACAGCTCTCCGTACCGGTGCTCGAATGGATGAGCTGGCCCGAGGTCCCGTTCACGGTAGCGTTGAAGAAGTAGCCGGTTCCGGATGTCTGGGTGATCCCGCACGTCGTGTAGCTGATCACCCACGCAGCGTAGATGTAGGGTAGGGCCGACCCGATTCCGACGTAGAGTCGGGATGAGTCGGAATGGGCTGACAGGAACGCCGCCCCTCCGTTCGCATTCGCAACGTTCGCCGCCTGCGACGAGTTGATGGTCCCGACCATGGAAAAGGCCACATAAAACGCGCAAGATCCTCCCGTTGAGTACGTCAACAGGGTCGCAGTACCACTGAAGACGTCGGTCAGCAGCAACGAGCCCGTCGAGGATTGGGACAAGAGGATGATCCAGGCCGCCGAGGCCCCCGCCGAAGCCGAGGAGGACGTCGCAGGGAGGTTGATCGACGAGGGCTCGCCCCCGATCCATGTTGTCGAGGTGCATCCGGAGGTGGTGAAATTGTCAAAGATCTGCGGGGGCCACGACGCCGCGGAGGGAATGGCAAACGCCCACGCCACAACCACGTGCCAGCCACCGCCGGAGTACCCGGACGCCGCGCTCAGCGCCGCGGCTTCGGCCGGACCTGAGGTCTGGCCGCTCCCGCCGCCGCCTCCGGAGGTGAAGACGATCGACTGGCTCACGTTGGCACCGCTTACCGTGATGGTACCGCTGCTCGGAGTCGCCGTGTAGCCCGATGCAGCCACCGCGAAGGTGTGGGCCCCGTCCGAGATACCGTTCAGGGCGATGGAGCGGGAGCTGGAGGACTGGCTTGTGGAATCGAGGGTCACGGTCCAGGAGACTCCGGATCCGAGTCCGGATTCGGTGAACGTGACCGTGTACGTGAGGGCCCTTGGGGTAAACGTCACCGACTGGGTAACGGCAGTGCCGTTGATGGCCACCGTCCCGGAGCTCGGAGAGGCTTGATACCCGGAAACGGAGCCGACGGAAAACGAGTACGAACCGTTCCCTTCCGTGAAGGAGATCGTGGACCCGCTCGAACTCTGCGTCGATCCGCCGAGCGTAATCGACCACGTCGTCCCGGCCGGAAGCCCGGTCTCGGAGAAGGTAACCGTGTACTGCGTCGAATGACCGCCCGAGCCTCCCCCGGCTCCCCCCAAATGAAAGCCCGGGATCACGTTCGCGAACCCCAACCCGACCACTACTGCCGCGACGATCACCACAGCGGCGACCCCGGCATAGAGCCCCGTCCGCTTCGGCCGAACGGGCGACGCCCATCCTGGAGCCCCCGGGGGAGGAGGAGTTGAGCCGACCGGGACCGAGGGCGATGGAGGGGAGCCGGTCATGTCAAACCGACGGGAAAGAGCGATGGCGTGGCCCCTGATAAACCTAGTTTGGACGGGTCGGGAGCCACGAACCATAGACGCGGGGCCATCGACGGGCGCCTCGAAGACGTGGACCGAGGCCGATCGGAGGATTGCGGTGGCCTCTTCCGGTCGGACGAGGGATCGCGTCGCCCACGGAGGGCCGATGGGCGCTCCATGGGAGGGACGTGGGCGAACGCGCGCCGGGATCCCGGCCTTCCTCGGGACGCAGGGGGCGGGAGGAAGACCGAGTATCCCCCGAGGACCCCGTCCTCGAGGCCGAAGCGGATCGCGTAGAGACCGAACCAGAAGAGCGCGATGAGGATCGGCCCCCGATAGTGCCACCCGCCCTCCGCGCGTCGTT
>JAJZMW010000005.1 GCA_021848165.1 Thermoplasmata archaeon | reverse complement strand
GTCGGTCGCCTCCACCGTCCGCGGGTCGGTCGCGGAGCGCAGCATGTAGAACGCCTTGATCTCCCGCGGATAGTGGGTGACGAAGATCGGCGTCGTGCGCCCCGTGGTGAGCGCCCGCTCCTCCGCGGTGCCGAAGTCGGCCCCCCAGCGGAGGTCGAACCCCTGCCGAACCAGGTCGGCGAGCGCCTCCTCGTACGTCATCCGGGGGAACGGGGCGCGGATCTCCGCGAGCTCCTGGGGATCCCGGCCGAGCAGGGTGAGCTCCTGGGGTCGGCGGGCCGCAACGGTCCGGCACGCGTGCTCGATCATCCGCTCGATGAAGGCGGTGAGCTCGGCGAGGTCGCACCAGGCGAGCTCGACCTCGAGGTGGAGGTACTCCGTGAGGTGGCGCGGCGTGCGCATCTTCTCTGCGCGGAACGACGGGGTGAGGGCGTAGACGCGCTCGTGCGGCACGACGAGCGCTTCGAGGTAGAGCTGCGCGGTCTGCGAGAGGTAGCCGGGCCGGCCGAAGTAGTCGATCGCGAACGCCTCCGCCCCGCCTTCCGCCGAGTTCCCCGTGAGGATCGGGGGGGTCATCTCGAGGACATCCTCCCGGTCGAGGAACTCCCGGAGGGCGCGCAACAGTTCCGCCTTGAGGCGGAACATCGCGACCAGGTCCGGCGAGCGGACGACCAGGTGGCGATGGTCGAGGCGGAACTCCTCCGTCTGCTCCTGGAAGATCGGGAACGGCTCGCCGGCGTCGACGATCTCGACCGATCGCGCGCGCAGCTCGCGCCCCCCCGGGGCGCGCCGGTCCTCCGCGAGGGTGCCGTGCACGATCACGGTCCCCTCGACCTGCACGTGCTCGAAGCGGTCGAACGCCTCGTCGCCGATCGCGTCCCGGCGCGCGGTCACCTGGAGGAGGCCGGTCCGGTCCCGGACGGCGGCGAAGAGGATCCCGCCGCTCGATCGCGTGCGCTGGACCCACCCGCGGATGGTGAGCTCGCTCCCGATCGGCGTTCCCGCGAGCGCGACGGCGATCGCGGTCGGTCGCGCGGGGGCGCTCACTGGTACTCTCGCCACTTGTGGCCGCACTTCGTGCACTCGAAGATGCGCGTCTCGGGTTCGTCCGCGCCCCGGGTCTGACGGAGCACCCAGAACGCGGTGTCGTGGCCGCACTTCGGGCATTGCTCCTCGGTCGTCGGCAGCGTCGCGGTCTTCGTCTCCTCGACCACCGCCACGGTCCGCCCCGAGGCGTCGGAGCGGCCCACCTCGACCCCGCTCCCGAGCGGGAGTCGGTGGCCACACCCCGTGCATCGCCACGCCTTCGCGGCGGTATCCGGACGCATCAACCGATGGCACTTCGGGCAGAACATGGGATCGATTTTACCGCCCGGGGCGTATTTTACGGTATGCGCGCGCCTCGCGGGCCGCTCCGGCGGCGCGAGGACCGCCGCCTCCGCGGAACGGGACCCGGGCGGGGCCCGTACCCGGTCCGACGCGGTCGCCGATGTCGGGCGATCGAGCGGCGCGGGAACGCTAGGTCCGCAGATCCGCCGGCGCCGCGCTGGACGGGGGAGCGTCCGGAGCGGCGACGCTGAGCGGGAGCGGCGACGGCTTCGCCCCGGGGGCGAAGAGCGAGCGCATGTGCTCGCGTCGCCGGGCGAGGTCCGCGAGGGTGCCGATGTCGTGCCGAACGTAGTAGGTCCCCGCGACGTGCGCGAGCGCGGCCTCGACCCGGGCCCCCGCCTCGTGGATGGCGCTCGCCTCCCCGATCAGGGCGATCCCGCGGCTCGCGCCGAGGCGCACCGCGCCCGGCCCCGCGGCTTCGACCGAACCGAAGTACACGTGGACGCCGGCCTCCTCGATGCGGGGCTCGTCGATCGTCAGGACGCCGCCCGGCTGCGCCCGGTCGCCGTAGCCGGGGGGAACGAGGTACTTGAGCACGGTCGCGCGCAGCCGGAACTGCACGAGGTTCGGGTCGACGCGGCCGCAGGCGACGCCGTAGAGGAGCTCGTCGAAGTTCCCCTCTTCGTACAGCGTCATCGCGTTGATCCCCTCCGGGTCGCCGAAGCGGGCGTTGAACTCGAGGAGCTTCGGGCCCTGCGCGGTGAGCATGAACCCCCCGTAGAGGATCCCCCGGTACTCGATCCCCTCCGCGCGCAACGCCGCGACGCTCGCCCGGAGGATGTCGATCGCCGCCTCCCGGTGGGCGGCGTCGAGGAACGGAAGGAGGTGGTCGCGCTGCGAATAGCTGCCCATCCCGCCGGTGTTGCCCCCCTTGTCCCCTTCGAGGGCCCGCTTGAAGTCCTGCACCGCCGGCATCGGGTAGATCCCCGAGTCGGTCACGAACGCCATCTGGCTGAACTCCTCCCCTTCGAGCCTCTCCTCGAGGAGGACGCGTTGCCCCTGCGCGATCAGGCTCTTCGCGTAGGCGGCACCGGGCCGCGGATCCGGGAAGTCGGCCCCCTGGACCCAGACGCCCTTGCCGGCGGTCAGGCCGCTCGGCTTGATCACGAACGGGGTGGCGAACTCCGCGATCCTCGCGTCGACCTCCTCGATCGACGCCGGCGAGCTCCAGCGGGGCTGCCCCGGGACCTGGTGGCGCCGCAGCAGCTCCCGACAGAACCACTTGCTCGTCTCGATCTGGGCGCCCGCCTGCGACGGGCCCACGACGGGGATCTCCCGCGCCCGCAGCGCATCGGAGACCCCGGCGGCGAGCGGCGCCTCGGGGCCGATCGCCGCGTAGTCGATCTCCTGGCGTTCGCCGAAATCGGCGATCCGGACCGCCTGGTCGAGGTCGACCCGCAGCGAGCCGCGGGCGAGGCGCTCGAGGCCGGGGTTCGCCTGCGGGGACGCCACGACGAGCTCCGCCCCGGCCCGCACGAGCGCCTGCCCGAGGGCGTGCTCGCGGGCACCGCCGCCGACGACGAGGACGCGCATGCGGGGTGTCGAACCGAGGGCGGTTATCAAGCCGTCGGGAACCGGGGTCCCTCCCGCTCGAACCGTCCGGTCCGCGGGGCGACCGACGCCGGCGGGCCGCCACCGTTAAGAACGGGACGAAAGTGGACCGCCTCTGGGTTCGCCGATGGACGTCCGCGTCGCCGAAAAGGACCACGATACGCTCCGCCTCGAGCTGCCGAAGGGCGAAGAGACCCTCCTCATCCCGTTGGTCGAGGCGCTCCAGAGCGAGGAGAAGGTCGTGGAGGCCCGCTACTACCTCGGTCACCCGTATCTCGATCGGCCGACGCTCTACCTGAAGACGAAAGGGGAGCGCCCCCAGCAGGTCCTCAAGCGGGTCCTCAAGGACCTCGCGGACGGCTACGGCGACCTGCTCTCCGACTTCGACAAGAAGGCCGAGAAGATCAAAGCGTAAGGACCCCGAAGAGAGCCCCCATGCTGAGGGAGTGCGAACAGCACGGCTACTTCCGCGCCGCCGCCTGCCCGATCTGCGGGCAGGAGGGCCGGTTCCTCATGGACGACCGCGAGCTCGACCACCTCGGCCGGGTGCTCACCGGGATCCTGCGCCACTTCCCCGATCGCTACGGTCTCCCCATGGACGAGCACGGCTGGGTCTCCCTGCCGCAGATCGTCCGCGCGGTGAGCCAGCGCCACCGCGGCTATCCTTGGCTGCGGGTCCATCACTTCGTCGCGATCGCGGAGACCGACGCGAAGGGCCGCTACGAGGTCCGCGACGACATGATCCGGGCGACGTACGGCCACACGGTCGAGGTCGCGCTCGACCTCCCCACGGAGAACATCCCCGACCAGCTCTACTATCCCGTGACCGAGGAGGAGGCGGCGATCGTGCTCGAGGTCGGGCTCAAGCCGTCCGACCGCAAGAGGGTCCATCTCTCGAAGACCGCGGAGGACGCGCGCGCCGCCGGCAGCGTCCGCACCCCGCACCCGGTCCTGCTCGAGATCGACACCCGGGCCGCCCGCGCGGGCGGCCTCGTGATCATGCGCGCCGGCAAGACGGTCTTCCTGGTCGACCAGGTCCCGTCCGAGTATCTCAAGCGCGCCCCGGCCGCGCCTCCGACCGAGGCCCCCCGCGACGCGTAGGCGGACCGAGCGCCTACGCTCGGGCGACGTCGAACGATTGCACGCTCGGCGTGTACTGCGTCGAGATGTACACGTGCTCGGTGAAGTTCGTGCTGGTCGGGTACGGGTTGAAGAAGACGAAGTAGAACGTGTCGGTGTAGAGCGCCACGAAGTCGATCCGTCCGTTCGAGGTCGGGGCGAGGTAGCTCTGGTTCCCGACGGCGTCCCCGGCGAGCCGCGCCGTGTATTCGCTGCTGTTGTAGACGATCATCCCGACCGAGAGCGCGAACGGGGCGATCACCGAGAAGTTGCCGAGGATGTAGTCGGCCCCGGTCACCTCCCCCGCGAGGACCGTCACGTTCGACGGAGCGATGATGTAGGTTCCGCTCTGCGTGAGCGGGTCCGAGATCACGGGCGGCCCCTGGAGCGTCGGCGTGATCACCGCCCAGGCGAGCAGCACGATCGCCACCACCACGATGAGCGTCCGCAGCGTGCCGAGCGCGCGGAGCTTCCGGCGGACCGGCTTGGGGGCGGTGCGGAGCTGCGCCGCGCGCACCGGGTTCTCGGCGCCGCAGATCGGGCAGATGGCGGAGCCCGGGGGGACGGCGTCGCCGCAGAACAGGCACTGACCCCAGGTCGCCGGGTCGACGGCGTCGCGCACGGTGGGGAGCGAGCGGAGGGGGGGACTTAGCGGATTTCGTACGAACTTCTTACGGTCCGCCGCCGCGCTTGCGCGCCGCGCCGAGGTGGATCATCACGTTCTTGGTGCGAGTGTAGGCGAGGACGCTCTCCCGGCCCTGCTCCGCGCCGACGCCGCTGTCCTTCACGCCCCCGAACGGGGTCTGCGGGAAGGTGTTCGGGGACTCGTTGACGTTGACCATCCCGGCCTCGAGCCGCCGCGCGAGCGTGTGGGCGGTCCCGAGCTCGCGGGTCCAGATCGCCGCGAAGAGGCCGTAGCGGGTGTCGTTCGCGATCCGGACGGCGTCGTCGATCTCCTCGAAACCGAAGACGGAGAGGACGGGGCCGAAGATCTCCTCCCGCACCGCCCGCGACGACGAGGGGACCTGCGCAAGAACGGTCGGGCGGACGAAGTGCCCCGGGGCGAGGGCCGGATCGGTCGGCCGCCCGCCCCCGGCGACGACGGTGCCCCCGTCCGACCGCGCCGACTCCACGAAGCCGAGGACCCGATCGGCCTGTTCCGCGGAGACGAGCGGCCCCATCTCCGTGCCGTCCGCGAGGCCGGGCCCGAGACGGGTCTTCTCGGCGATCGCGCGGAGCTTGCCGAGGAGCTCGTCGCGCACGCTCTCGTGGACGATCGCCCGCGAGCCCGCCCAGCACATCTGGCCGGCGTTGCCGAAGATCCCGAACCCGATCCCCTTCGCCGCGCGATCGAGGTCGGCGTCCGGGAGCACGATCACCGGGCTCTTCCCGCCGAGCTCGAGGACGTGGGGGATGTGGCGTCGTCCGGCGATCGCGCCGATCCGCTCGCCGACCTCGGCGCTGCCCGTGAACGAGACCGAGCGGCAGCGCGGATCCTCCACGAGCGCCTCGCCGACGGCGCGCCCCGGGCCGACGACGACGTTCAGGATCCCGGGGGGGATCCCGACCTCCTGGGCGAGGCGGGCGAAGGCGAGGGCCGTCAGCGGGGTGAGGCTGGCCGGCTTCAGGACGACCGAGTTGCCGGCGGCGAGCGCCGGGGCGACCGAGCGGACCGCGAGGAGGAGCGGATAGTTCCACGGCGCGATGTGGACGGTGACCCCCAGCGGCTCGCGGACCGTGTAGTCGAAGCGGGGCCCGGCGACGGGGATCGTCGTCCCCTCGATCTTGTCGGCGAGCCCGCTCGCGTACTCGAGGGTGCGGACGACGTAGGCGACGTCGCCGCGCGCCTCGCGGAGCGTCTTGCCCATGTTGAGCGTCTCGAGGCGGGCGAACGCCTCGATCGATGCGTCGAGCCGGTCGGCGAGCTTGCGCAGGAGCTTCGCGCGGAGCGCTCCGTCGTCCGCGGCCCACGGCGACTCCCGGAACGCCGTTTCCGCCGCCTCCATCGCGGCGCGCGCCTCGTCGCGCCCCCCCACGGCCACGGAGGCGATCGCCGCGCCGTTCGCCGGGTCGGTGAGCGTCGTCCGCTCGCCGGAGGAGGACGGGACCTCGCGCCCGGCGATGAAGAGGTCGAATCGGGCCGGGTCGCTCGCGCTCATCGTCCGTCGTTCGAGACGCGTCGGGCCATTATCTCTTCGCCGCGGCGTCCCCGTCCGGCCGCAGCCGGTACTCCCGGCCCTTCCACCGGACGCTCCCGCCGGGCCGGCCCCGGGCGATCGAGCGGAGCAGGAGCGCCGCGTAGAACCCGACCGCCACGGGATAGAGGAGGCCGTCGGCAACGCCCGCGCCGGTCGCGCGGGCGAAGGCGACGTGCTTGCCGAACAAGGCGACCCAGAGGACCGACCCCATCGCGACGAGCGGCAGGCTTCCGAGAGCCGCGCCGAGCGGCAGGAGGCCGAGCGGGAGCCAGAACAGTCCGACGAGCCCGGCGAGGCGGCCGACCTGCCGCGCGCGCGAGTAGGAGGTCCCGTGCATCGTCTTGAGAAGCCCCTCGGCCATCGACCGCCGGTCCCGATACATCCGGGTCGCGGCGAGGCGGGGACCCCACGTGAGGCGGAGACGGCGGCCGGCGGCCCGGAACCGCTCCGCGAGCGCGACGTCCTCGACGACCTGCTCTCGGATCGCCTCGTGGCCCCCGAGCGCGTCGTACGCGCTCCGTCGGACGAGCAGGAACTGCCCGTTCGCCATCGCCGCGCGCGAGCCGGTCCGGTTGACCCGGGGGGCGCGGAAGTGGGTCAGGACCATCTGCACGTAGAACGGGATCACGATCCGCTCCCACCGGCTGCCCATCTCCATCCGCGTCGCGACGCTCGCGAGGTCGGCCCGTTCGCGCTCCGCCCAGGCGAGCGCCGTCCGCACCGCGGCCGGATCGAGCCGGACATCGGCGTCGAGGAAGACGAGCCACTCGCCGTGCGTCGCCCGGGCCCCCGTCCAGCAGGCCCAACTCTTCCCGATCCAGCCGGGCGGAAGCGGGGGTTCGTCGATCAGCCGTACCGGGGGCGCCCGACGGGCGACCTCCTCCCGGGTCCCGTCGGTCGAACCGCCGTCGACCACGACCACGTCCGTCAGGGGCAGGTCCTGGTCGCGCAGCGAGTCGAGGGCCGCCGCGATCTCGTCGGCCTCGTCGCGCGCCGGGATCACGATCGCGAACGACCCGGTCGGGCGGACCGCCGGATCGGCCGGATCGAGGCGGGGCATCTGGTAGGCGAAGAGGATCGCGAGCCCCTGATAGAGGAGCACGGCGACGCCGAGCAGGAGCAGGACGACGACGAGCAGCTCGGCGGCCATGGCTCCCCGGAGGCCCCCCGTAATAAATCCCCGCCCGGTGGACGCGCGGGCCGCGAGGCGATGCCGACCGTCGAGCACCCGAGGATCCGTCCCGGGGCGCTCGAGGAGCGCCAGTATCAGGCGGCGATCGCCGGCACGGCCGTCGACCGCAACACGCTCGTGGTCCTCCCGACCGGCCTCGGGAAGACGGCGATCGCTCTCCGGGTGCTCGCGGAGATGCTCCGTCGTCACCCGGAACGCTCCCTCCTCGTTCTCGCCCCGACCCGCCCGCTCGTCGTGCAGCACGCGCGCTCGATCGCCGAGACGGTCGTCGGTCCGACGCCGCTCGTCCTGACGGGGGCGATCACCCCCGAGCGGCGCGCCGAGCTGCTCCGGCCCCCGCAGGTGGTGGTCGCGACCCCGCAGGTGATCGCGAACGACCTCGTGCGGGAGGAGTTCACGCTCGACGGATTCTCGCTGATCGTCTTCGACGAAGCGCATCGGGCCGTCGGGGACTATCCGTACGTCGCGATCGGGCGACGGAACGCGGAAGGGCCCGGCGCGCGCGTTCTCGCGATGACCGCCTCCCCCGGGGCGCGGAAGGAGCGAATCGAGGAGGTCTGGTTCAACCTCCACATCGATCACTTCGAGTATCGCACCGAACTCTCGCCGGACGTCGCGCCGTACATCCACTCGATCGGGGTCGAGACCGTCGAGGTCCCGGTGCCGGCGGAGGTCCAGCACATCGCGACCCTGCTGCGGGCGGCGGTCGCCCGCCCCGCGCAGCGCCTCGCGCAAGCGAACTTGCTCGCGCCCGGGGACGCGTCGCGGAGGAGCCTCCTCGAGGTCGGACAACGGCTCCACCGGGAGCTCGGAGCCTACCGCGCCCGGGGGGAAGCCCCTCCCGCGGGGGTCTGGGCTGCGGTCACCGCCCAATCGGTCGCGATGAAAGGGCTTCACGCGCTCGAGTTGATCGAGAGCCAGGGGGTCGACGCGCTGCGCGCCTTCCTCGCGCGGCAGACCGAGGCGCCGGGAGGTCGGATGACGCCCGCGCAGCGGGCGTTCCTCACCGATCCGGAGGTCGAGGAGGTCCGGCGCCGGCTCGCGAGCGGCGGGATCGAGCACCCCAAGATGGCGACGGCGATCCGCGTCGTCCGCGAGGAGCTCCTCGCCCACCCGAACTCGCGGGTGATCGTCTTCAGCCAGTACCGCGACACCGTCGATCGCCTCGTGGCGGAGTTCGGCCGTCCCCCGGGCGGCCCGGTCCGGGCGGCGCGCTTCGTCGGTCAGGCGACCCACGGCCCGGACGTCGGCCTCTCGCAGAAGGCGCAGGTCGGCGTCCTCGACGCGTTCCGCTCCGGGGCCGTCAACTGCCTGGTCGCGACCTCGGTCGCCGAGGAGGGGCTCGACATCCCGTCGACGGACCTCGTCGTCTTCTACGAGCCGATCCCCGACGTGATCCGGACGATCCAGCGTCGGGGCCGCACCGGGCGGGCGCGTGCCGGTCGCGCCGTGGTGCTCGTCGCGCAGGGGACCCGCGACGAGGGGATGCACCGCGCCGCCCACGCCCGCGAGCGGCGCATGCACGCGATGCTCGACGAGGTCGAAGAGGAGGCCCGGGCCGGGACGCTGCGACCTCCGGCGCCGAGCTCGTCGGTGCAGACGATGCTCGACGAGTACGACGGATGACGGGTCAGCGCCCCGTCGAGCCGAATCCCCCGGACCGGGACGGACGGGGCTTCACCGGGCCGGTACGGAAGCGCGTCGGTTCCTCGGCGACGACCCGCACCTGGGCGATCCGGTCCCCGGCCCTGATCGCGTAGGAGCCGTCGAAGAGATACGTGAGCGGAACGAAGATCTCGCCGGAATAGTCGCGATCGATCGTACCGGGCGCGTTGACCATGAGGACCCCGCGCGCGGCGAGGCCGCTGCGCGGTCGGACCTCGAGGAACGTTCCCGCGGGGGCCCGCATCTTGAGGCCGGTCGGGACCTTCTCCACGACGCCCCGCACCAGCGTCACGGCGCGACGGCTGGCGAGATCGAACGCCGCCGAGCCGTCGGTGGCGCGGAACGGGAGGCGGGCGTGGTCGTCAAGGCGTTCGACGACGACGGTCCGCGGACGGGAGCGAGGCATCGGCGGGCGGACCGCGGCCGGGCTCATGACCTTCCCGGCGCGGGGGCCGATCCCTCCCCGCTCGGGAGCTCCTCGGCGAGGTAGCGAGCGACCAGGCGGCCCTCCGCGCGCCGCAGGATCTTCCCGAGCGCCGGGGCGCTGCGCCCGGTCAGTCGGGCGAGCCGCGTGAGGGTGATGCGGCGCGGCACCGCGTAGTAGCCGAGGACCCACGCGCGCAGGAGCAGGTCGGACTGGAGCCGGGTCGGCGCGATCGGTTCGCTCTCTTCCGCGAACGGCCGACGGGAGGCCCGCACGATCCGGTACGGGAACCCCTCGTTCGTCAACCCCCGCAGGACCCGACGGAGCGCCGACTCCTCGCCGTGGAACGTCGCGATCGCCTTCGCCGCGGTCAGCCGGAACGGGGCGGTGGGGGCGATGCGGCCCCCGGCGAGCCCGAGCAGTTCCTGCAACCGCTCCGGATTCCGCTGCCGAACGAGGAGGATGTAATCGCGGGTGCGCGGCCGCCGCTCGAGGAGCTCGAAGCTCGTCAATCCGTAGGCGGCCCGGATCCGCCGGGACTCCCGGGCGAGCTCCGATGCGGTGCGCAGCGGGCCCCGTCGGCGCAGGCGCACCAGCTGGAGCCGCCAGCCCCGCTCGAGGCGGAGGGTCTCGAGGAGCTCGATCTCCTCGTAGCGATCGAAGAACCGTTCGGGGAGGAGGCCGAGGCGCACGAGCTGTTCGCTCGGGAACTCGAGCGTGACGGTCTGCATGCCCCTCCCGAAGCGGGTTCCGATATGAACCTAGACGGTCGCGCTCCGCCTTTAAGACCCCCGGGCGGCTCGCGCCGCCGATGGCGTTCCGCTCCCTGGGAGAGTTCCTCGACGCGCTCGAGGCCCGCCACGACCTCCTGCGGATCCGCGCTCCGGTCTCCCGCGACCTCGAGATCGCCGATCTCACGCAGCGGGTCGTCCGGCGGGACGGACCGGCGCTCCTCTTCGAGAACGTCCCCGGGGCGACGATGCCCGTCGTCACGAACCTC
>JAJZMW010000162.1 GCA_021848165.1 Thermoplasmata archaeon | reverse complement strand
GCATCCCCGGAGGAGCGATGACCGCGCTTCGGAGCGGACGGGGACCGCGGGAGCGAACCTCCCTCACCCCGCCGCGCCTCGTTCGGTTCCCCTCGGAGCGGGACGCGCTCGAGTACGCGACCCGCTCGATGGTCTTCTCGGGCGATGGCGGGACCGTGTGGCGGGCCTGGGGACCTCCCGAGGACCCCGCGCCGATCGGGGTCGAACGGGAGGGGGACCGATGGAAGATCACCTCCTATGGCCGGGGGCCGAGGGAGGCCCGAGCGGCGGTCCGCGCGATCTTCAGCCTCGACCACGATCTGGCGTCGTTCTACCGGCTCGTGCGCCGGGAGCCGGTGCTCCGCGGGACGGAGCGTCGCTTCCGAGGGGTCCGCCAGCCGCGGGACGCCTCGCTCTACGAGGCCCTCCTCGACGCGGTGATCGGTCAGCAGCTCTCGGTCGAGGTCGCGCGCCGACTTCGAGAACGGCTCTTGGAGCGGACCCACGCCTTCCTCGAGGTGGAGGGCCTCCGCCTGCCGATCGCTCCGACGCCCGGCGCGATCGAATCGCTGGGGCCGGACGGCCTCCGCGCGCTGGGCCTGAGCCGCGCGAAGTCGGCGGCCCTCCTCGGGCTCGCGGACGGGCAGCGGCGGGGGCGCTTCGCCCCCGGGCGGTTCGCGGTGTGGACGCGGGAGGAAGCCATCGAGCGGCTCGACGAGGAGCGGGGCGTCGGGCGATGGACCGCGGAGAACGCGCTCCTGCGCGGCCTCGGGAGGACCGACCTGTTCATTGCCGGCGACCTCGGGTTGCGGGTCGCCCTCGAAAGGTTCGGTGCCCTCCCCCGCCAGGCGTCCGAAAAGTCGGCCCGCCGCTGGGCGGATCGATGGTATCCGGGCTGGGGGAGCTACGCCACGATCTACCTGTGGCATCGGCTCGTCCGCGACGCGCGAACGGAACCCCCGGGGTGAAGGACGCCCCGCACGCCCGGGACTCGGTGCAGTCCCCTACTGGCGATGTTGGGGCATCCTTCTGGGTGGTTGCACGTCTCCCATCGGCGGGCTCGCTATATGAACCGGGAACGGGGAGGGCGCGGAACGCTCCCTCGCGGACCGTTTCGCTCAGCGCGAACGGTGGGCTTCGGGATCCGGGACGGGGATCCGCGGGAGCTCTCCCTGGATCACCGGGGTCGGCCGGCGGTTCGTCGTCGCCGTGGCGCGCGCTTGCGCTTGGTGGCGCGGCAGGAGCCACCGCTCCCCCCACGAGCGGAGCTCGCGGGCGGCGGGGGCGAGGCTCATCCCCATCTCCGTCAAGGAGTAGGTGACCGAGAACGGACGCGTGCTGATGACGTGCCGCTGGACCACGCCCTGGCTCTCGAGGAACTTGAGCGTCGCGCTGAGCGTCTTCGCGTTCAGGCGGGCGTTCGAGCGCAGGATCTCGCTGAACCGCTGCGGGCCGCTCAGCAGGCGGTGGATGATCGCGAGGCGCCATTCGGTGCCGATCACGCCGACCGCGGCGAGGACCGGGCACAGGCTTCGCCCCTCGCTATCGCAGACCTCGGCGGTCGGGGGGGTTTCGGACGCGGGGGCGATCGAACGGATGCGGCTTCGCTCCATGGGGGTCTCGCCGCCGGAGGGGGCGGCGGGGATTTATAGTTACTGTATGAAATTTGATAGACTTTAGCAAGCCGATTCCAGATGGAAACCGAGCGCGCGGGCGCGGCGTTCCTCGTGCCCGTACCCTTTTTGGAGGGGTGCGCCTCTCCTCGGTCTCTCCTCCATGACGATCCGTCCGCGCGAGATCGAGCTCTCCGTCGACCGCCCCCTCGCGCGCTCGCTCGGGGCCGAAGGGGGCTCGGTCCGATTGACGGCGCGATTCGCGATCGACGCGAGCGGCGACGGTCCGACCTCCGCGGAGCTGCAGGAGGCGCTCGACCGCCTGCGCTCGGAGATCGACGGGCTTCGCCTCCCGTCCCCCCGCGCCGACCGAACTCTGGACGAGCTCGTGGAAGCGTACCACCCGCGGCAGTGGGAGCTCGTCGAGCTGCTGCGAGACGAAGGAGAGCTGACGACCGGAGAGTTCGAGGCGCTGCGCGCTCACCTCGCCCCCGGGGGTCCCTCTCCGCTGGCGCGCGCGTCCCCTCCGCCGGCGCCCGCCGGGCCTCCGACGCCCGCGACGACGCCCGAGCGCCCGGGGGGCGGCCGACCGATCCCGGAGCTCCTCGAGCGGTACGCGATCGACTCGCTCCGCGCGGCGGGGATCGTCCGCGCGCGGCGAGAGATCTCGTTCGACGAGTACATGGCGCTCAAGCGCCACTTCCAGAGCGCGCCCGCGACGCCTCCTCGGTGACCGGGGCGATGCCGCCGACCCGAAGGAAAAAGCGCGGCAACCCGGGGGGTGCGTTCCGATCGTCGACCTGACGGACTTCGAGATCACCGCGGGCGTCGCCTCCGCGGCGGTCGCCATCGTCGCCGTCTGGCTCGGCTTCCACTACCAGATCAAGGCGCTCGATCGGGAGCGGAAGCGCCACGCCTTCCTCCGGGTGATCTCGAACCTCAACGAGATGGGGATGATCGCGGACGCCTACGCGCGCTACCTGAAGCTCTTTTACGCGGCGCCCGGAGCGGCGGCGCCGGTCGCCGCGGCCGCGAGTTGGACCGAGTTCCGCTACACCACCTTCGACCGCGCCTCCCCGGAGTTCACCCGACGATGGTTCTCCCTGCTCACCCCGTCGCTGATGGGGGGTCGACCGATGCCCCACAATCTCATGCGCGGGATGGTGCCCCCCGAGCAGGAGGAGGCGGCGAACATCTGGCTCGAGAACGTCGTCGCCTTCTACTCGCACTTCAACAAGATCGTGCTCGAGGTCGCGAACCATCTCAGCGAGCTCGAGACGCTCGGGGCTCCGCGAGCGGTCCTCGAGGAGGCCGCGACGATCATCGGCACGATCGACACCGCGATGAAGGAGATGCTCGAATCGAGCGACCCCCCGACGTTCCCCCGCAAGACGCTCGCCGATCGACTGGACCAGCTCGTCGCGCAGAGCCGGATCGCGATGGACCTCGGCCCGGCGCCGGCGCGGACGAGGGCGCCCCCCTCTTGATCCCGGCCTCGCCGGGCGGAGCGTGGGAATCCCTTCCGTTCGATCGCCGAGCCGCCTCGACCGCGGGGCCGGGGCGGCGGCATCGGGCTCGACAAACCGGCACCGAGAACCCGCGCAGGTCTGCCCCGGGGGGTCGTGGGGGTGGTGACCCCGGGGGGCGGACGCGGAATCGGATTCGCAGAAGGGTTAGGCGGCGAGCCCACGAACCGTGGCGAGGGCCAATTCGCCCGCCCTTCGAAGACCGGCGGGATCGACCCGGTCCGCCCGGTCCTGGGGGGTGTGGAACCCTTGCCCTTCCACCCCGAGGCCCACGCTCGTGAACCCCTCGGAGGCGAACGGTCGGTGGTCCGAGGCGACCGCTCCCAGGGCGAGCGGCGTGCCGAGCCGACGCCCGGCCCGGTCCAGGATCGCAAAGACCGGACGGGCGTCGTGGGACCCCTCGATCGCGAGCGGTCGGCCCGGTGCCACGGCGGCATCCACGTTGAGGACGCGGGGTCGGAGGCCGCTGGCGCGCAGGTCCCGAGCCAACGCCCGGGACCCGACCGCCCCGGCCTCCTCGGCGTCGAAGGCGACGAACCACACCGGACGCTTCCCGCCCCAGCCTTCCGACCTCAGGACCCGGGCGATCTCGAGAACGATCGCGACCCCGACGGCGTTGTCGGAGGCTCCGGGGAAGCGGAGGCCACCCGGATCGTCGCCCACGCCATCGTAGTGGGCGCCGACGATCACGGGTTCGAGCGCGAACTCTCCCGTTGACGCTGCGAGCTCGGCAATGAGGTTCATGCCGCGGAGCGGCGATCGCCAGAGGCGCGCCCAGAGCTCGAGGGCGCCCCCGTCCGCGCCGGCGAGAAGCTCCTCGCGGACGAGAAAGGCCGGACGTGGGAACGGCCGACCGGCGATCGGTTGCTTGAAGAATATTCCGCCGGACGACCCTCGGGCCGGCAGGAGAAGACCGATCGCACCGCGCCGGGCCGCCATGCGGGCCTGCCGGTCCAGCGAACCGGCCGCGGGAGATCGCGGCTCCGTCTCCAAGACCGCCCAACTCCCCCGCATCGGAGCGTCGTCCCGCCACCGCCGCAGCGGCCCCGACAACGGGCCGGCCAGCGCGGCCGAAGCGGGGTGTTCCGCGAAATCGAACCGGTATCGGATCGACCGGACGCTCCGGTTCCGTTCCGTGAGATGCGCTCGCGGCAACGCCCGCGCCTGGATCGTGGACGTGGCGGTCACAAAGCGGTGGCGGCGGGGCTGGAACCCGAGCCGACGGAACCGACCCTCGATCCACCGGCGGGCCCGATCGTGGCCGGGAGTTCCCGTTCGGCGCCCGGCGAACCTGCGGGCCGCCAACCGGCGGACGATGGCCGAGGCCCGAACGGGAGAGAATCTGGCTCGGACCATCCTCGCCCTTAGGGGAAGGCTACTGCTCGCAGCATCCCCCGCCCGAACCGCCACACCCGCACCCGCCGGCGGAACCTCGGGCTCCCCCCTCGCAGCACCCCGCGCCTCCCGCGGCAGCGGCGGTGGATCCGCCGCAGCAGGCGTCCCCCGCTCCGGAGCTCCCGCAGCAGCCCGTGGACGGTGGCCCATGGACCGGATCGGGGACCCCGTCCGGGAAACCTCCGTGCGGACCGTGGGGCGCGTTCCGCCTCGCCGTCGACCTTCCCGCTCGCTTCGTCCTCTGGTTCGCTGTCATTCGTGATCTCTCGCCCGCTCGCTACCGGCCGCCCCGGCGCGCCTTGCGCCCGGGCGCCCGCACGCGCCGGTAGTAGACCCACTTGCCGCGGCGCTCCGCGGAGACAAGGCCCGCCTTGAGGAGGGCATGCATATGGTGGCTCACGGTCGCGTGGGTCACACCGAGCGCGGCCTGGATCTCGCAGGCGCACAGTTCCTTGCGGCGCTGGAGGAGCTCCATCGTGAGGAAGCGACTCTCGTCCGCCAGGACCTGAGCGCGGAGCCAGCGCGCGCGGAACCCCGGACTCTGGCGGATCTCCTCCGTCAGAGATCGATACTCTGGCTCACAGCACGCCGCCGCCGCCCCGGTCAGCCGCTCCAAGCGCTCGCCCAGGCGTGGGTCGGTGCGGGCCAGTGCCATCGTGTAGATGCACATCTACACGAATATATGTAGATGGCGGTCTACACGGACGACGACCTCGCCGTCGTCCCTCCCCGAGGCTCCCCCGGTTCACGGCGCGGGACCGGGGGCCTCCTCTCCCCCCGGCCAGAGCGCGACCGCGAGGAACCCGACGTCGGTGACCCCGGCCTCCATCGGGATCGCCCGGGCGCGGCCGGCGTGGATCGGGTACTCCGTCGACTCGGCTCGGCCGATCACCGCCCCGCCCGGAAGCTCGGGGCCTCCGAGGGGCCCCGCCGTCCGGAAGAGACCGACGCTCAACTCGGGCCGCCGCATCGATGCCTGCGCGCGGGTCAGGAAGCGGGCGAGCGCCGGACCCCCCTCCGCTCCTTCGGGTTGGTCGAGCCGGGCCGCCGCGAGCACGGCGATCCCGTAGCTCTTGTCGAGCGATGGCGCCGGTTCTTTCGCGAGGATCTCCTCGACCCGGTGGAGGAACGCCTCCGCCGCCTCCTCGGGGTTCCCGGCGAGCGCGAGGGTCCCCAAGCGGACCCGCCACTTCCGGTCGAAGAGCGCATCCCCGGCCCCGGTGAGGGCGTCGGCGGGCCGGGCGACGTACACCGGGCGGTGCGTCGGCCGGGGGGCCGGGGCCGAGGGGTCCGGCGCGAGCGCCGCGCGCATCGGCTCCGGGAGGGAGGCGCGCACCCCGAGCCGCTCGAGGGTCGCGCGGAGCTCGGCCCGCTCGGTCGGATCGACGGCGTGCATCGGTCCTCCGCCCGTGCGCCGAGCCCCGTCCCCCCGGTCGACAATGAGCGTCGCGACGTCGACCGAGCCGAGGGCCCGCGCGACGCCGCCACCGACGCCACCGCCGGCCAAGGCCCGGGTCGCGAGGTCGAGCTCCTCCCCCGTGGCGCCGAGGCGGCGGATCCGCGCGAGGAACTCTCCGAAGTCGGTCGCCGACCAGCCGGTCGGGGGCCGCGCGAGCGCCGGCAGCGCGCCGGGGGAGAGGAGGAGGACGAGGAGGTGATCGTCGTGCAGCGTCTCCGCGATCTCCTCGAGGCTGCGCACGACCTCCTCCGAGCGCGGAGCGATCGGCAACCCCAGCGGCACCTCGATCCGCGGGAACGGCACGTGCTCGAGCGTCGTGGGAGGCCCGGCGGCGAAGCCGGCGGTCAGGAGCTCCCCGAGGGAATCCGCCGCGCCGAGCGCCATCGACCCCGCCGCGTTGCCGACCGCAACGAAGGCGACCTCCCGGTACCGTTCGCGAGGGACGAACCGGTTGCCGATCCGCAGGAGGTCGTGCTCGATGCGGAGCGCCTCCCGAACGCCCCGGTAGGCGTCGGCGGCGGCGATCGCCTCTCGGTACGCAAGCGCCTGGAGCGGATCGGGACCTCTCGGGAGCGGGACGTCCGGCGGGAACGGGTCCCAGGGGAACTGCCCGATCACGGCGCTCGCACCGGAGCCCGTGACTAAAAGCCGCTCGGGGGCCCGTTCAGCCGAGCTGGAGCGCTTCGGTCGGCCGCCCGCTCCCTGTCGAGGCGAAGCGGCCCGGCCCGAACTCGGCGGGGTCGAGGTCGATCCGCTCCCCGAGGACGAGCCGCGCGACCCGTTCGGTCGACGACGGCGCGAGCATCATCCCGTGCCCTCCGAAGCCGTTCGCGTGGACGAATCCGGAGAGCGCCGGGTCCTCGCCGACGATCGGCAGGCCGTCCGGCGTGTCGTCGTAGAGGCCCGACCAGGCGCGGAGCACCCCGACGCTCGCGAGCCCGGGCAGGAGATCGACCAAGGCACGGGCCATCCGGCCGAGGAACCCGGCGCTGCTCGACATCGCGATCGATCCGGTCGGGTCGGCGAGGGGAGAGAGCCCGCCGACGATCTCCCCGCGCATCGTCTGGCTGAAGTAGAGGCCGTCGGAGGCGCGCACCACCATCGGATCGAGGAACGGCTTCAGCGGCTCGGTCGCCAGGATCTCGTGGCGCGTCGCCCGGTTCGCCACCGCGAGCCCGCACCGCTCGGAGAACTCGCGGGACCAGCCCCCGGCCGCGTTGACGACGGTCGGCGTCGCGATCCGTCCGCGGGAGGTTTGGAGCGCCCGGACCCGGCCGCCGTCGCGCTCGACGCCGAGCGCTTCGATCCCGTGGAGGATCTCGACCCCCGCGGCCCGGAGGGCGTCGTGGAGGCCCCAGACGACCGGGAACGGGTAGAGCGTGCCGTCGGACCCGAGGTACGTTCCCCCGACGGCGGCGCCGGGGCGGATCCCGGGGACATGCCGCGCGACGCCGGCGGCGTCGACCCACTCGGAGGAGAGCCCCTCGGAGCGGACGAGCTCGTGGACCGGGCCGAGGCGCTCGAGCGCCGCCGCATCCTCGGCGAGAAACAGGTACCCCGATTGGCGGAACCAGGGGTTGTAGCCGAAGTCGCGGGCGAACCGACGGTACGCCGCGACCGACTCGCGCGCGAGCCGGATCGTCGCCCGCGTCTGCCACTGCTGGCGGACCCCGCCGCCGTTGCGGCCGGAGGCGCCGCTCGAGAGGAACCCCCGGTCGACGATCAGGATCGGGCCGGCGCCCCGCCGGGCGAGGTGGTGCGCCGTGTAGAGGCCGATGACCCCGGCGCCGACGATGACGACGCGGTACTCCGATCGCTCGGCCTTCACGACGGCCCCTCCTCTGGCCCCGGGATCCCGGCAAGATCCGCGAGCCGCGTCGGGACGACGGGGGGGCGCTGGGTGATGTAACCGACCCGGGAGGGCGGCCGCCCCTCCAGGATCGAGAGGATCAGCAGGGCATCCGGGAGGCAGTAGCGGCCCTGGCAGAGGCCGGTGCCGAGCCCGGTGTAGCGCTTCACGACCTCGATCCCGCGGTACCCCCGTTCGTTCGCCTCGACGATCTCCGAGAGAAGGACGTCCTCGCACGGACAGGCGATCCACTTCTCCCGGCCCCCGAGCTCCGCGAGCAGCTCCCGGTAGTAGCCGAGGAGCGGGTGCGGCGGATCGAGCGGCTCCGCCGGGGCCAAAGGCTCGGGCCCCGGCGGCGGCGCCCCCGCGGCGATCGCTTCGGCGGTCCGCCGGGCGCCCCCCTCCGCGTCGGAAGGAACCGCGCTCTCCCGGGCGAAGCCGACCGCGTAGACCCCCGGGACTGTCGTCGCTCCGGTCGGGTCGGTCACGGGCCGATAGGCGCCCGGTCGCGGGTCCCAGCGCATCCGCGCCCCGCACTGGAAGAACAGTTGGGGGTGCGGGATGCGGCGGTGCGCGAGGACGACCCCGTCGGCCTCGAGCGTCATGAGCGGGCCGCCGCCGCGAGCGCGCAGAGCGACCCGGCGGACCCCGCGGCGGCCCTCGGCGCGCACGAGGAGGCTCCGGGGGTAGAGGGGGATGCCCCGGTCCGCGGCGATCGCGACCAGGTCGGGCCCGATCTCGTTCGGCGCGACGATCGCCGCGATCTCCCGGGGGAACCGCGCGAGGACGTCGCGCGCGCGCGGGCCGTCGCCGAAGACGATCGCGTGCGAGAACGGAGAGAACCCGGCCGAGGCGAGCGAAACGGCGCCGTCCGCGGTGACGACGCCCGGCCGGTCGTTCCCCGCGAAAAGGAGAGAGGCGTCGTACCCTCCGGTCGCGACGACGACCCGCCGGCTGGCGATCTCGACGAGCCCCCCCACGTCGCGGGCGACGTAGCAGCGCAGCGGATGCGGCTGCGCGGGGTCCGGGGGAGGGAGGAAGACGGCGGTCGCCCGGCCCAGGTCGGGCGAGGCTGCCCCCTCGGATCGGCGACGGTCCCGGTCGACGGTCATCACCGGGTCGACGCCCCGCCGTCGGAGCTCGTCGGCGACCGCCCGACCCGCGGTCCCTTGCCCGATCACGAGGACCTCGCAGGCGCGGCGTTGGGTCGGAGGCGCCGGCGCCCGAGCGGTCGCGACGCGCGGGGTGGCGTATCCCGCGAGCCGCCGGACGACCCGCTGGTAGGCGCGCACCAGGATCGCGGGTCGCCGGAAGCCCCGGAGCGTGTCGATGCCGTGCGGGAAGAGTCCGTCGAAGACGGCGAAGAGGTCCCATCGCGGGGACGGCCACGCGTGGGAGGTCGGCCGGACCCCGTCCACGGGGTATCCCTCCCGGCACGCCCGGACGTTGAGCCGGGCATCGGTGCGAACGAGGCAGTTCGTGCAGTACCCGATCCCGCAGAACGGGGCGCGCGGGCGGTGGTAGCGGATCGAACGTTGCCCGATCGGAAGGCCCGGCGGCCGGGGCGGGGGGCGCGCATCGTCCCCGGAGGTCCGCGGGTCGGCGGGGGTTCGGTTCACCGGCCCGTGGGACGCGCCGACTCAGGCATTACGCTCACGGGGGGGAGGCGGGGGGGGGGCGCTCCGGAAGTCTCGCGGCGCCCCCGAAGGCCGGTCGCTCTCACGAAACTATATAGTCCATCGCGACCACGCCGGACCGATGCGCGCTACCGGGGGCTTCCACGGGCGCCGGATCCAGAAGACCGGCGGATCGACCTTCATCATCTCCCTCCCGAAGAACTGGGTCACGAGCCGCGGGCTCCACGCGGGGGACCTCCTCGCCTTCACCCCCCGGCCCGACGGGTCGCTCACCGTCTCCCCCGAGGAGAGCGGGACGCCGGAGGCGGTGCGCCACGTGGTCCTCGTCTCGAACGAGATGCAGGAGGACTACCTGATCCGCCGGCTGATCGCGGAGTACATCGCGGGCTCCTCCCTCCTCGAGATTCGGACCGAGGGCCGGATGAGCGCCCGCACGCGCGAGGTCGTTCGGGGGTTCGCCCAGCGGGTCATCGGCCCCGAGATCCTCGAGGAGACCTCGGAATCGGTGATCCTGCAGGACGTCGTCGGGGCGAACCCGCTGCCGATCCCGTCGGTGATCCGACGGATGCACCAGATGGTCCGCGCGATGCACGCCGACGCGATGGCGGCGTTCCGGGCGCAGGACGTCGCGATCGCCCGCGACGTCGTCGAGCGCGATTGGGAGGTCGACCGGCTCCACTGGTTCATGGAGAAGCAGGTGAATTCGGCGCTCCGGGACGCGCGGGTCCTCGCATCGCTCGACCTGACCCTCCCCGATTGCTCGACGTACCTCCTCACCTCCCGCCTGCTCGAACGGGTCGCGGATCACGCCGTCCGCATCGCGGAGACCGTCGCGATGTTCGAGAAGGAGAAGCCCCCGGCGGCGGTCGTCGCCGACCTCGAGCGGATGGCGGCGACCGCGACGCAGGCGCTCGCCGACGGCCTCGACGCCCTCGAGCGCCGCGACATCGCGCGCGCGAACGCGGTGATCGACACGGCGCACCGGATGGTCCAGGAGCGGGCGCACGTTCTCGCGGAGCTGATGACCAAGCGCGGTCGGCTCGCCGTCGGGCTCGCCTACATCCTCGAGAGCATCGAGCGGACGGCGCTCTACGCGAGCGATCTGGGGGAGATCGCGATCAACCACGCGGTCGAAATCCCCGCCGCGCTTCCCGGGAAGGCCCCGGCGGCCCCGGCCGAGCGGCCGGTCCGCCGG
>JAJZMW010000097.1 GCA_021848165.1 Thermoplasmata archaeon | reverse complement strand
TCGCCGCGGGCGATCGGAACGCCCCGGCACCCGTCCGATCGGGACGTCCGGCCGCTCGAGCGCCTCGACGCGAGCGATCTTGGTCCGGTCCTTCGGGAGGACGAGCCCGAGGCCGAGGACCTCGTCGGGCAGGATCGGCTGGCGCGCGATCGCGGAGTCCTGCGGGATCAGGACCGGGACGGCGCCCGTCTCGTCCTCGATCGTCAGGATCAGGTGGTGCTGGCGCGTCGTTTGGCGGATCTCCCGGACCATGCCGATGATCGCCACTTCCCGCTCGCCGCCGGCGAGCTCCTCGATGGTCCGGTAGGCGCGGAGGGCCGATCGCCCTTGGAGGAGACGGGAGAGCCGGCGATACCGGTCGGCGAAGAGGCTCCGGTAGGCATCGAGCGGGTCCTGATGGGCCGGCGGGGCCGCGAACCCTTCGGCGATCAGCACGAACGGGGAGGTGGGCGCGGCCGACGGCGGCGCCGCCCGGGTCGGGAGGACGTCCGCGGCCGCGAGGGGGGTCCGCGCGCGTCGGGGGTGGCGCCGCGCCGCGACCTCCTCCACGATCTCACGGGTGAGGAGGGGGGCCTCCGGGCCGACCGTGTCGATCACGGCCTGGCAGAGAACGAGCGGCTGCTGGTCCGCCAACAGCGCGTTCAGCGCGTCGGCCTCGATGAGCTTGTGGTGGTTCTCGACGTACGCGGCTACATGCTCGCGCATCGTCGTCCCCATCGTCCCCTCCCCCGGTCCCGCGCGCGCCGGATCGCCGCCGGTGCGCGGAGGTCGCGCTACGGCGGGCGGGTTATTTCAAGGCTGGCGGAGCCGCTAGCGGTACGATTCCTTCGTGTAGGAGCTCCCGGCCGGATATTTCGACTTGAGGTGATCGATCAGCGTCGCCGGGGCCCGGTTGAGGTGGGCGCTGTACCAGCGGACCGCGACGTCCTTGAGGGTCGCCTGGAGCGCGTGGAGATCGACGTCGTGCTCGCTCGCATCGACCAGGACCGCTTGGTTCATCGTGCGCATCCAGCCCGCGTAGCGATGGTAGCTCTCCCCTTCCGCCCACTCGAAGATGCCGCGGAGGCGGCCCCGACCCTCGCCGTCCCGATAGTACCAGAAGCGCATGCCGAAGCCGACCCATCCGGCCGCCCGGTCGGCGAGCTCGAGGGAGGTCAGCGAGCCGAAGTCGAAGTTCTCGCGGAGCGACCATTGGGTCGGGTACTCGGCAAACGTCGCGAAGAGCGTCGCCGACGGCTCGAGCGTGAGGTGCACCGAGATCTGTTCGAACTGATTGTGGACCTCCCAGAGGTCCTGGAGCAGCCGTCGGTTGATCTCGGCGCGCCGGCTCACGTCCTTCCGCTCGACGCGCTCCTCCGCCTCGACGCTCGCCTGGACCTTCGCGAGCTCACGCCCGAGGCTGCTCGCGAAATCGTCCGTGGGCGGGGCGGCGGGGGAGGTCCGGGTTCGGCGACGAGGCTTCGCCTGGGAGGTACGAGATCGAGGCATCGAAGATTCCCTTCCATCGCGCGGATGGGGCCGGGAATATAAGAGGGTTGGAGCCGGAACGCCGGAGACGGTCGTCCCAGATCGACGCTCGAGAGCCGAAGGCATGCGTTTAAATACCCCCTTCGACTCGTGACGAACGAAAGGCACCCGGAGACGGAGGAGGGATCCTCACGTCGTCGCGTCCGGAATCACGACTCATGATCCACCCAGGTTCCAGTCGTAAGCTCCGCCGTCGCGTACGTGACGTGGGATCCGCTCGCTAGCTCCGCGGTATCGGCGGTCACATCCGCCCGCGCCTTTCGAACGGAGAACGAAGCATATGACGAACGATCCCAGCGCCGCCAAATACCAGATCCGAGCCCACATCGCCGCCGAGGGTGTCATCGACAAACCCGACGTGGTCGGGGCCGTCTTCGGGCAGACCGAGGGTCTGCTCGGCG
The DNA here is from genome assembly GCA_021848165.1 of Thermoplasmata archaeon. Classification (GTDB taxonomy): domain Archaea; phylum Thermoplasmatota; class Thermoplasmata; order Lutacidiplasmatales; family UBA184; genus Lutacidiplasma. Next base: position 8,731 of record JAJZMW010000097.1, on the reverse strand, counting down.
ACGAGCTCGACCTGCGCGACCTGCAGAAGTCCGGTCGCATCGGGCGCATCGAGGTCGACATCGATTCGCGCAAGGGCCGCAGCGAGGGGGAGATCGTCATCCCCTCCTCCCTCGACCAGGTCGAGACCGCGATCCTCGCCTCGGGCCTGGAGACCGTCGACCGCATCGGCCCCTGCCGGGCGAAGATCGAGGTCATCAGCGTCGAGGACATCCGCATCTCGAAGCGCCAGAAGGTCGTCGAGCGGGCGAAGTTGATCCTCGCGAAGCTCCAGGAGGAGTCGAAGGGGGTCGGCGTCGACCTCACCGAGGCCGTCCGCAAGGCGGTCCAGGTCGACGAGATCACGAGCTACGGGCCCGAGCACCTCCCCGCGGGGCCGAACATCGACCAGGCGGACGCCCTGATCGTCGTCGAGGGTCGGTCGGACGTCCTCAACCTCCTGCGCTGCGGCATCAAGAACGTGATCGCCGTGGAAGGGACGAGCGTCCCGCAGACGGTCAAGGACCTCTCGCGCGGCAAGACGGTCACCGCCTTCACGGACGGGGATCGGGCGGGGGAGCTGATCCTGCGCGAGATGCTGCAGACGATGGATCTCGACTTCGTCGCGCGAGCTCCGCGCGGCAGCGAGGTCGAGGAGCTCACGCAGAAGGCGCTCCTCAAGTGCCTGCGGAACAAGATCCCCATCAACCAGTACCTCGAGATGACCGGCTTCGAGTCGACCGGGTCGACGCGCGGGCCGATGGAGGATCGCGAGGGCGGCGGGCCGAGCCGCAACGAGCGACGCGACGAGCGCGGAGGGGGCCGCGAAGACCGCGGAGCCCCCCCGCCGCCGCGGGCGCCGATGCCCGCGCCTCCGCCGCCCACCCCGATCGCGCTCCCGCCCGAGCTCCAACGCTACTTCGACATGCTCTCGGGCGTCGAGAAGACCTCGCGCGGGATCATTCTCGGCGAGGACGACGCCGTGCTGCAGGAGGTCCCGGTGAAGGATCTCATCGACGCGCTGGTCGGCCTCTCGGGCCCCGCGAAGGCGGTCGTCTTTGACGGCATCGTGAGCCAGCGGCTCCTCGATGTCGCGCAGGAGAAGAACATCCCGACCGTCATCGGCTCGCGCCTGGGACCGGTCGGGAAGATGCCCGAGAAGGTCCGCGTCTTCACGCGGGCCGACCTCGCGGGCGGCCCGGCGTAGGCCCTCCCGCGGGCCCCTCGACGAACCGATTCCCGCTCGGCGATGGCCCGAACGCCACCGCCGAGCCAATCCTTTTAGCCGCCGCCCGGGGTTAGAGAGGTCGCCCTACCATGTCGACGCCCTCCGAACCCGCTCGTCGAGCCCCGTCGTCGTTGGACGAGCTCGAAACCACCGAGGATGTCTCGATCCCCCCCGATCCGCTCGATCGCGTGATCGGCCAGGAGAAGGCGGTCGAGCTCGCGCGGATCGCCGCCTTCCAGCGGCGCCACCTGTTGCTCGTCGGCCCGGCCGGGATCGGCAAGTCGATGACCGCGCAGGCCCTGGCGCTCCACCTCGAGCGGCCACGCAGCGAGATCCGGGTCGTTCACAACCCCGAGAATCCCGAACGGCCCACGATCGAGGTCGTCTCGCGCGAGGAGGTCTATCGGGACCGGGAGACCGCTCGCTCGACGGAGGGGGAGCTCGTCGCGCCGAAGCAGGCGCCGAACTCCGTCGCCGAGCGCCTCGGGTTCCGGTGCGCCCGGTGCGGGTACTACTCGGGCCCGAACGAGAAGTTCTGCCCCAGTTGCGGGCTCCCGAAGCAGGGGGGCGCGACGCCGGGCGGGGGGAACAACCCGTTCCGGGACCTGGTCGGGCCCCTGATCGAGATGACGATGCAGTCGCAAGGTCAGGCGCCGGAGCCGATCCTCTCGACCCGGACCCGCAACGGCGTGGAGGAGGTCGTCGGCTACGAGCGCGCGGGGGACCAGATCAAGGTCCTCGACCAGCGCGCCCTCGAACGACGACGGGCGCAGCAGCGCGAGAGCCCCCGCAAGGTCCTTGTCCGGCTCGATCGCTCCACGTTCGTCATGGCGACCGGGGCGAGCGAGACCGAGCTGCTCGGCGACGTCCGGCACGATCCCTACGGGGGCCACCCCCAGCTGGGCTCCCCTCCGTACGAGCGCGTGATCCCGGGAGCGATCCACGAGGCCCACGAAGGGGTCCTCTTCATCGACGAGATCCCCCACCTCGGCCAGATGCAGCGGTTCATCCTCACGGCGATGCAGGAGAAGCGCTTCCCGATCACCGGACGCAACCCGCAGTCGGCGGGGGCGGCCGTCCGGGTCGACGCCGTCCCGTGCGACTTCATCCTGGTCGCCGCGGCGAACATCCAGGACATGCACCAGATCCTCTCCCCGCTGCGCTCGCGGATCGCGGGGAACGGCTACGAGCTCCTGCTCGAGACCGCGATGCCGGACACGGAAGCGAACCGGCTCAAGCTGGCGCAGTTCTGCGCGCAGGAGATCGCCGCCGACGGCCGGATCCGGCCGGCGTCCCGGGACGCCGTGCTCGAGATCATCAAGGAGGCGCGCCGACGCGCGGAGACGATCGACGGGAAGCGGAACTCGCTCACCTTGCGGCTCCGCGAGCTCGGGGGGCTTCTCCGCACGGCCGGGGATCTCGCGACCACGACCGCGAGCCCGGTGATCGAGGCCGACCACGTCCGCCGTTCGATCGCCCGCGCGCGCCCCATCGAGGAGCAGATCAAGGAGGCGTACGGATCCTTCCAAGGCGGGTTGCGACAGGAGGTCACCGAGTCGCAGCGGCAATCGATGGGCTACTACAACTGGAACCAATCCTCGGACCCCTCGGGCTCTCCCCCGGGCGGCTACGGGTGAGGCCGCCTCCGGCACGACGGGGGGCCCCGAACCGCGTTCGCCGGACGAGAGCGTCTCGCTCGCCGACAGGCATATCTGCCCGGCGTCGGTGGGCCGCACCGTTTGGGCGCGTAGTCTAGTGGTTATGACGTCACCCTGACACGGTGAAGGTCGCCAGTTCGAATCTGGCCGCGCCCATCCCGGGGGGGAGGGGGGCTCCCGGGCTTCGGGAGCCGCGACTCACGCCGACGCGCGCGGTTGCCCCGGAGGGCAGGTCGTGCAGCACGCCGCGTCGATCGAGCAGCAGGCGCAACAGTGACAACAGCCCTCGGGGCAGTCGCAGCAGGCGCACGCGAACCTCGGACGCGTCCCGCCGGCGGAGGGGCGAGCCCCCCCCTCGCTCATGGGCTCGACGGGGGGCGGCCCGCCGGGGCCGCCTCCATCTTCTCGAGCTTGCCGGTCCGGCCGAGCGAGATCTGGGGGCGTCCTTGGTAGTCCTTGACCCAGCCGTCGACGATCCGGATGTGGTCGCCCTGCGCGACGCGATCGACCTCGGCGCCCCACAGGACGAGCGCGATCTCGCCGGTGCCGTCCTTCAGCCGGCCGTTGCGGAGCTGGATCATGCTGCCGTCCCGGCTCGGAACCTCGCGGGGCGCCTCGAGCTGGACGACCGTCGCCTCGATCGTGGCGGAGCGGGACGGGCGGAGGTCGGAGATGAACGTCTTCGGCGGCTCGCTGGTCGACACGACCCGTCGAGCCCCGGTCGGCCGATAAGGGTTGCTCGGGGGCCCGGGAGGGGTCCCCCCCGAGCCGCGCACGGCCCGCCGCCCGATTACGACGAGGATCTCTTCAGCGCGGCGACGAGCTTGGTGACGACGTCGCGGGCGTCGCCGTAGATCATGTGGCAGTTCTCCTTGTAGAAGAGATCGTTCTCGATCCCCGCGAATCCCTTGCCCTGCCCGCGCTTGATCACGAGGACGTCCTTCGCCTGATCGACGTCGAGGATCGGCATCCCCTGCAGCGGCGATCCGGCCCGGTGGGCGGCCGGGTTGACGACGTCGTTCGCTCCGATGACGAGGACCACGTCGGTCTGGGGGAACTGCCCGTTGATCTCGTCGCGGTCGAAGAGCTTGTCGTAGTTCACCCCGGCCTCGGCGAGGAGGACGTTCATGTGGCCGGGCATCCGGCCGGCGACCGGGTGGATCGCGAACCGTACGTCGACGCCCCGCTGCTCGAGGAGGTCGGCGAGCTCCTTCACCTTCCCCTGCGCCTGCGCGACCGCCATCCCGTAGCCGGGGGCGATGATCACCGAGCCGGCGTAGGCCATCATGACGGCGGCGTCGTCCGGCTGGATCGGTTTCAACGACCCTTGCACGCTCGCCCCCTCCTCCTCCTTCGCGCCGAAGGCGCTGAAGAGGACGTTGGTGAGCGAGCGGTTCATCGCGCGGGCCATGAGGATCGTCAGAAGGCTCCCGGCGGCGCCGACGAGGGTTCCCGCGACGACCATCGCGTAGCCGGCGTCGCCGAGCGGACCGTTGACGAGGGCGAACCCATCGAGGGCGACGGCGATCCCCGTCAGCGCGTTGAAGAGGGAGATGACGACCGGCATGTCGGCCCCGCCGATCGGCAGCGCGAGCAGGATGCCGTAGAGGATCGTGAAGAGGAAGAACGGTCCGAGGAAGAAGGCGTTCTGCGAAACGGCCGCGTAGACCCCGAAGGCGACGCCCAGGGCGAGGACGGCGAGGTTCACGCCGAGCTGCCCCGGGAACGTCAGCGGGCGCTGGCGCATCCAGCCTTGCAGCTTCAGGAAGGCGATGACGCTCCCGGCGATCGAGACCGATCCGATCACGGCGCCGGCCAGGCTGAGCCCCGTGCTCGCCGGGTCCGACATCGAGCTCAGGAGCTCGATCGCGGCGATCGCGCCGGCCGCCCCGCCGCCCATCCCGTTGAACACGGCGACCATCTGCGGCATCGCCGTCATCTGGACCTTCTTCGCCCAGACGTAGCCGGCGCCGCCCCCGACGAAGACGCCCGCGGCGATCCACGCGAAGTTCGAGGGGGCGAGCCCGGGCGTGAGGAAGGTGACGACGACGGCGGCGAGCATCGCCCCGCCGGCCTGCACGATCCCCCGTCGCGCCGTCTCGGGCGAGCTCATCGCCCGCAGGCCGAGGATGAAGAAGATCACCGCGACCAGGTAGACCGCGTCGATGAGGATCGAGAAGTCGATCACGGCGTTCCGCCTCCCGACTTCGGGCGCTTGGAGCGGTCGAACATCGTGAGGATCCGCTCCGTCACGACGTAGCCGCCCGTCACGTTCATCGCGCCCATGACGACGGCGACAAACCCGATGATCTGCTCGAGGAGGGTCGTCGATAGGCCGAGCGCGACGATCGCGCCGACGAGGACGATCCCGTGAATGAAGTTCGACCCCGACATCAACGGGGTGTGGAGCAGGACCGGGACGCGGCTGATGACCTCGTAGCCGACGAACGCGGCGAGGATCGCGATCAGGAGCGCCGTCCAGACGTCGGCGCTCATGGCGCCTCCTTCGCGAGCAGCTCCCGCGTCGGGGCGTGCGTCACTTCCCCGGCGGACACGAGGCGGCTCGCCACGAGGATCTCGTCGGAGAAGTCGGCGACGAGGGCCCCCTCCTTCGTCACGAGAAGCCCGAGGAACGCCTGCAGGTTCTTCGCGAACATCTGGCTGGCGTGGTAGGCGAGGTCGCTGGGGAGGTTGAGCGGGCCGGCGATCGTCACCCCGCGGTGCTCGATCCGCTCGCCGGGCTTCGTGAGCTCGCAGTTGCCGCCGGTCTCGGCGGCGAGATCGACGATGACCGAGCCGGGGCGCATCTTCTCGACCGTCGGAGCCCGGACGAGGACCGGGGCTTTGCGGCCGGGGATCGCCGCCGTCGTGATGACGATGTCGGCTTGGGCGACGGCCGTGTCGACCATCGCCGCCTCCTCTACCTTCTCCTCCGCGGTGAGCTCGCGCGCGTAGCCGCCCTGGCCCTCCGCGTTGATCGCGAGCTCGAGGAACTTCGCCCCCAGGCTGCGGACCTGTTCGCCCGCGGCCCGGCGCACGTCGTACGCCTCGACGATCGCCCCCAACCGGCGGCTCGTCGCGATCGCCATGAGCCCCGCGACCCCGGCGCCGATCACGAGGACCTTGGCGGGCCGGATCGTCCCCGCGGCGGTGGTGAGCATCGGGAGGAACTTCGGCGTGAGCTCCGCCCCGATGAGGGCGGCGCGATATCCCGCGACGGTCGCCTGCGAGCTCAGGACGTCCATGCTCTGCGCGCGCGTGATCCGGGGGAGGAGCTCGAGGGCGAACGCGGTCGCCCCTTGGCGCGCGAGGGCGCGGACGCTGGCGAGGTTCCGGCTCGCGTTCATCTGGGCGACGACGATGGCGCCCCGGGCGATCCGCGCGGCCTCGGCGGGGGAGGGAGCCTGGACCTTCACCACGATCGGGGCCCCGTAGACCGCGGCGAGATCGCGCCCGACGGTCGCGCCGGACTTTTCGTACTCCGCATCGGGGTATCCGGCCGCCTCGCCGGCGCCGGACTCGATCGCGACCGTCATCCCGGCCTTGACCAGGCGAGCGACGACCTCGGGGACGAGCGCCACGCGGCGTTCCCCCGGGGCGGTCTCTTTCGGAACTCCAATCGCAACGGCCATCGGGTCGATTAGCCGCGTACCGGCCGAGATTATACCCTTGGCGTGGGCCGCGGCTGACCCGCCCGGCCGGCCTTATCCCGCGCGCCCCTTCCGCGACCGTGGCCGAGCGGTTCGACCTCGCCGTGGTCGGCGGCGGGATCGTCGGGCTCGCGACCGCGCGTCGCTACGCGGAGGAATATCCCGACGCCCGGATCGTCCTCGTCGAGAAGGAGCGGGAGCTCGCGGCCCATCAGTCCGGCCGCAACAGCGGCGTCGTCCACTCGGGCGTCTCCTATCGGCCCGGCTCCCGCAAAGCCCGGTTCACCCTCTCCGGACGGGCCGAGCTGCTCGCCTACGTCCGGTCGAGGGGGCTCGCGACCGAAGCGCTCGGCAAGTTGATCGTCGCGCGCACCGAGCGAGACCTCCCCGACCTCGACGAGCTCGCCCGGCGGGCCGCCGCGAACGGGGTGCCGGGGGTCCGCCGGCTCGGGCCGGAGGGGATCCGCGCGCGGGAGCCCGAGGTCGTCGGCGTCGCCGCGCTCTTCGTTCCGAGCGCCGCGATCGTCGACTTCGCGGAGATCGCCCGTTCCTTCGCGCGCGACCTCGAAGCGGCGGGGCACGCGATCCGGCGCGCGACCCCGATCGACCGGATCGTCCCGCACGGGGACGAGGTCCATCTGATCGGGGCCAGCGGCGCGATCGAACTGGAGGCGCGGCGCGCGGTCGCGTGCGCCGGTCTCGGTTCGGATCGGCTCGCGCGGCGGTCGGGAGTTCGTCCGGCCGTTCGGATCGTCCCGTTCCGGGGGGAGTTCTACGAGGTCCGGTCGCGGGCGACCCCGCTCGTCCGGGGGCTGGTCTACGCCGTCCCGGACCCCACGCTCCCGTTCGCGGAGCCGCACTTCACCCCCGACGTCCGGGGCCGGGTCTGGGTCGGTCCGAACGCGGTCCTCGCGCTCGCCCGCGAGGGGTATCGCCGCCGCTCGTTCCGGTGGAAGGACGCCGCCGAGGAGCTCGCGGATCCGGCGCTCTGGCGCCTTCTCGGGCGCCTCGGGCCGCGGGCGCTGCGCGAGGGGTGGCGGTCGATCGACCGGTCGACGTACGCCGCCGATCTCGCGCGGATGGTCCCCGCCCTGCGGCGCCGCGACCTCGGGGAGGCCCGGGCGGGGGTCCGCGCCCAGGCCGTCGACGACGCGGGGAACCTCGTCGACGACTTCGTCTGGGCGGAGACCCCCGGGGCGGTCCACCTGCTCAACGCTCCCTCGCCCGCGGCGACCGGCGCGATGGCGATCGCGCGGGCGATCGCCGAGCGGCTTCCGCTTCCCGGACGGCTCCGTCGGCCGACGGAGGGCGGAACGTTCAAGCCGGCCTAGGGCGTGGCCCGCCCGTGGTACCCTCCCGATCGCGCGCGGTCGTTCGATCGGGAACCCCCGGCGTCTTCGATCGGATCGTCCGCGGGGACGCGCGCGCCATCCTCGACCTCCTCCCGGCGGAGAGCGTCCACCTCGCGGTCACCTCGCCGCCGTACAACGTCGGAATCCACTACCTCGGCTACTCGGACGACCTCTCCTACCGGGGCTACCGACGGTGGCTCCGCTCGGTCTGGCGCGCCCTGTACCGCGTCCTGGTCCCCGGGGGCCGGTTCGCCCTCAACGTCGCGCCGACCTCGATCAAGAACTTCCGCCCGATCCACCACGACCTGACGCGCGACGCGCAGTCCGTCGGCTTCGCGCTGCGCGCCGAGATCCTGTGGTACAAGCAGACGATGGGGCGGCGCACCGCCTGGGGGAGCTGGAAGAGCCCGGCGAACCCCCACGTGATCCCGTCCTGGGAGTACGTCCTTGTCTTCACGAAGGGCGGGGACCGGCTCGCGGGGGATCCCGCCGACGCCGACATCACCTCGGAGGAGTTCCAGCGGTTCTCGGACGCCTTCTGGGAGATCCGCCCCGAGCGCAACCGGCGGGGGCACCCGGCGCCGTTCCCGCAGGAGCTGATCCGCCGGCTCGTCAAGTTCTACACCTACCGGGGCAACATCGTTCTCGACATGTTCGGCGGGACCGGGACGGTCGCCGCGGTCGCGCGGTCGACCGGTCGCCACTACCTCTCGATCGACGCGTCGCCCGTCTACGCCCGCCTCGCCCTGGAGCGTCTCCGAGCGACCCCGGTCGAAGCGGGCGCGCGGGCGATCCCGCTCGCTCGCCGCGTCGATACGGCCCGCACGCTCAGCGCGCGGCGACCGGCTCCGCCGGGGCGAGCACGC
>JAJZMW010000062.1 GCA_021848165.1 Thermoplasmata archaeon | reverse complement strand
CCCGCTCAAGGCCCCCGAGCGGATCGTGGTGGCGCGCATCGAACAGGAGCTGTTGGGTGTCGACGACAAGTACCGGCTCTTCGTCGCGCCGTAACGCCGCCCCGAACGCGATCCCGACGCGGCCCGAGGAGATCGACGCCGCGCTCGAGCGGCTCGCGATCCGGCCGGCGCGCCGGTGGGGACAATCGTTCCTGACCGATCCGTTCGTCGCCGATGCGGAGGCGGCGCTCGCCGCGACGCCGGCCCCCGGTCCCGCGATCGAGATCGGGGGAGGGCTCGGCCTCCTTACCGACGCGCTCCTGCGCCGCGGGATCGGCCCGCTCACCGTGGTCGAGCGGGACCCGCGGCTCGTCGTTCACCTCCGCCGCACGTTCGGCGCTCGCATCGAGGTCGTCGGCGCCGACGCGCTCACCTGGCCGATCCCGCCGGGGGTCCCCGTGGTGGCGAACCTCCCGTTCTCGACGGCGACGCCGATCCTGCTGCGCCTGTGGGACGCCCGGGTGCCGCGGATCGTCGCGATGGTCCAGCGGGAGGTCGCCGAACGGATCGCCGCGGGGCCCGGCTCGAAGCGGTTCGGTCGGCTCTCGATCGCCGCCGCCCTGTACGGATCGACCGAGCTCTTCCAGGCCGTCCCCTCGGCGGCGTTCCGCCCGGTCCCGGAGGTGGAGGGGCGCATCCTCGTCCACACCGCCCGACCGGGGCCGCTCCCGGTCGAGGATCCGGCCGGGCTCGAGGCGATCGTCCGGACGCTGTTCGGCTCGCGCCGCAAGAAGCTCGGCAACCTGCTCGTTCGCCTCGCCCGGTCCCGGGCCGATGCCGACCGGTGGGCGGAGGAGGCCGGCTGGCCCTCCGACTGGAGCGAGCGCCGGCCCGAGGAGCTCGCCCCGGAGCAGTACTTCGCGCTCGCCCGCGCGAAGGCCCCGCGAGCGGTCCGGAACTCCTAGAACCGCATCCTCCGTACGAACGGGATCGACGCGGCGAGGGCCGCGGCGGCGAGGAAGCCGACGCCCGCGGTCGCGACGACCCCCGCGGGGCCGAGCACCGCCGAGAGGAGCCCGATCGTGAGGGCCGCGATCGAGGAGGAGAGGCCCGTGAACAGGTAGATGTTCGACACCGCGCGGCCGAGTTGGTCGGGAGGGAAGACGGCCTGCACCCACGCGTACTTCGCCTCGTGGCGCGCCGAGAGCGCGGCGTCGACGAGCGCGAAGAGCCCGGCGATCAGGACGAGGTCGGCCGGCACGGCAAGGAGGGCGAGGGTCGCGGCGCCCGCCAGCACGGGGGCGAGCACGATCAGGAGACCGACGGAGCGACGGGGGTTGTAGTGCCCCACGACGATCCCGGCCGCGGCTCCCCCGAGGACGTAGACGGCGACGAGGAGACCGTAGGCGGCGGACGGGTCCGGGAACCGCTCGTACGCGATCAGGGTGACCAGGAGCGGCGGGAGGGCGACGAAGAACCCGTAGACGACCTCGAGCGCCGCGAACTGCCGGAGCGGACGCCCGACGCGCCCGCGGAACGCCGCCCACCCCCGCGCGAACGCCCTCCCGAACGGTTCCTCGGGCGCCGTCGCGCCCCGCAGCGAGAGGGGGACGGTGACGACCGCCGCGAGGAGCAGGAGGATCGCGTACGTGGCGGCGCCCCCTGGCGGGCCGACGAAGTAGACGAGAGCGCCGCCTCCCGCGTACCCGGCGATCCGGGTCCCCACCCCGAGCGCGCTCGACACCCCGCCCGCGGCGAAGAGGCGGTCCGTGCCGACGACGATCCGGGGGGCGATCATGTAGACGGCCCAGGCCAGGTCCCAGAAGATCGCGAGGACCGCGACCGCGCCAAGGAGCACCGGGGTCGTGAGCGTCCCGTGGGCGAGCTCCCCGGCGAGGAGCGCGGCCGTCGCGGCCTGGATCGGGAAGCAGACGAGGAGGATCGTCCGCTTGTCCTTCGCCCGGTCGACGAGCGGCGCGAAGAGGAAGGTGAGCGTGTAGATCCCGTACTCGAGGAAGAGCACGAGCCCGGCCAGGAGCAGGTTGCCGGTCAGGCCGTAGGCGAGGTAGAGGACCGTCACGGCGTAGATCGCGTAGCCGGCGCTGCTCAGCGCTCCGGACGCCTCGAGGAGCAGGAACCGGGGGTTGTGAAGGAGCTCCGACCAGCCGCCGCGACCCGCCGAGCTCGCTCGGGGGTTCTCCGGCGCGGGGCCCGGGGCGATCGGCTCCTCGTCCATCGAACCGCGCGACGGCGACCTCCGGGGTCGCACCGGCCGCTCGGCTCTTCAACCGATGGGTGGACCAACCGAACCAATCGCCCGCGAACCCTTAGAGGGCTCCTGCGTTGGGTCGGTCGATGCCGAAGACGACGGCCGCCGGGTACTTCGTGGACTCCCTCGCCGCGAGCGGCGTCGACCACCTCTACGGGATCACCGGCGACTCGCTCAACGCCTTCGCGGAGACGATCCGACCTCGCGAGCACTTCCGCTGGATCCACACGCGCCACGAAGAGGCCGCCGCGTTCGCGGCGGCGGCGGAGGCGCATCTCACCGGCCGCCTCGCGGTCTGCGCCGGAAGCTGCGGCCCCGGCAACCTGCACCTGATCAACGGGCTCTTCGATGCCCACCGCAGCCGGGTGCCGGTGCTCGCGATCGCCGCCCAGATCCCCTCCGCCGAGATCGGGAGCGGGTACTTCCAGGAGACCCACCCCGAGCGGATCTTCCGCGACTGCTCCGAGTTCGTCGAGGTCGTGAGCTCCGCCGAGACCCTCCCCCGGCTGCTCGATCGGGCCCTGCGCACGGCGATCGGCGAGCGCGATGTGGCGACCCTGGTGCTCCCCGGCGACGTCGCGTGGTCGAAGCTCGACGCCCCGCTCCTCGAGGTCCGACCGGATTCGTTCGGCGGCCCCAGCGCCCCCGCGTCGGAGGCGATCGACCGGCTGGCCGCCGCGCTCAACCAGGCGCGCACCGTCACGATCTTCGCGGGCGCCGGGGCGGCGGGCGCGCACGCCGAGCTCCTCGCGCTCGCGACGGCGCTCCGGGCCCCGATCGTGCACACGCTTCGGGGCAAGGAATCGGTCGAACCCGCGAATCCGTTCGATGTGGGGATGACCGGGCTCCTCGGCTTCGCCAGCGGCTACGAAGCGATGCAATCGGCCGACCTGCTCCTCCTCCTCGGCACGAGCTTCCCGTATCGCCAGTTCTACCCGGAGAAGGCGACGATCGTCCAGGTCGACCGGCGCGCCGATGAGATCGGGCGGAGGACGCATGTCGAGCTCGGGATCGTCGCCGACGTCCGCTCGACCCTCGCCGCCGTTCTCCCCCGGCTCGTCCCGAAGACGGACGACGCTCATCTCGCGAACGCCCTCGCGAGGTTCCGTACGGCTCGCGCGAAGCTCGACGCGCGGGCCGCGGACCTCCCGGGGGCGAAGGCGATCCACCCCCAGCGGGTCGCCGCCCTCCTCGACCGTCTCTGCGCCCCCGACGCGATCTTCACCGTCGACGTCGGAACGCCCACGGTCTGGGCGGCCCGATATCTCCGCTTCAACGGACCGCGGCGCCTGGTCGGCTCATTCACCCATGGGTCGATGGCGAACGCCCTCCCCCACGCGATCGGGGCGCAGGTGTCCCACCCGGGCCGGCAGGTCGTCGCCCTGTGCGGCGACGGCGGCCTCTCGATGCTCCTCGGGGAGCTGATCACGCTGCGCACCGAGGAGCTGCCGGTGAAGGCGGTGGTCTTCAACAACTCCTCGCTCGGGTTCGTCGAGCTCGAGATGGTCGCCGACGGGATCCTGCCCTCCGCCACCGGACTCGGGACGACGAACTTCGCCGAGATCGCGCAGGCGGCGGGCCTCCGGGGGATCCGCGTCGACCAACCGGCCCAGCTCGAGCCGGCGCTCGTGAGCGCCCTCGCCGACCCCCGCCCGGTCGTCGTCGACGTCGCGGTGCAGCGCCTCGAGGTCGTTCGGCCCCCGAAGCTCACGTGGTCGCAGGTCTCCGGGTTCTCGCTCTTCCTCGCCCGCGCGGTGCTCGGAGGGGAGGAGGGCGAGGTCGATGACCTCCTCCACGGTTCCCTCCTCTAGGTCGGACGGAGCGGCGACTCGCGGGACGCGCGGTTCGGCCCGCGCCAGCGAGCGGCCCGGCCCGGGGCGCGCGTCCCGCGCCACGACGCGCCTCCTCGGCGAAGAGGTTCTCGGGCGCTTTCGAGATCCGGGTCGCGGCACGCTTGTTTTATATACAAGCGCTTTCTGAGCGTTCGTAGGTGGAGACGATGCTGCAGGGCACGCCGATTCTCGTTTTGAGGGAAGGGACCGAACGCGACCGGGGCCGCAACGCGACCCAGACCAACATCGCCGCGGCGCGCGCGATCGCGGACGCCGTCCGCTCGACGCTCGGGCCGCGCGGGATGGACAAGATGCTCGTCGATTCGATGGGCGACATCACGATCACGAACGACGGCGTCACGATCCTCAAGGAGGTCGACGTCGAGCACCCGGCCGCCAAGATGCTGGTCGAGGTCGCCAAGACGCAGGACCAGCAATGCGGCGACGGCACGACCACGGCGGTCGTCCTCGCCGGCGAGCTCCTCAAGCGCTCCGAGTACCTGCTCGAGCAGAACATCCACCCGACCGTGATCACGAAGGGGTTCGAGATCGCGAACCGGGAGGCGCACCGCCTCATCGAGAAGGAGGTCGGCATCTCGGTCAAGACGAGCGACGAGTCGATCCTGGTCGACGCCGCCCGAACGGCGATGGGCTCGAAGGGCGTCTTCGGCTCCCGGGACCACCTCGCGAAGATCGCGGTCCATGCCGTCCAGCGGATCGTCGAGACCCGCGGGGACCGGACCGTCGCCGACGTCGACCAGATCAAGGTCGAGAAGCGCCACGGCGGCGTCATCGACGACACCGAGCTCATCGAGGGGATCCTCCTCGACAAGGAGCGGGGCCACCCGCGGATGCCCGGGATCGTCGCCGGGGCGAAGATCGCCCTGCTCAACAGCGCGCTCGAGATCAAGAAGACGGAGATCGAGAGCAAGATCAACATCAAGAACCCCGCCCAGATCCAGAACTTCCTCGACGAGGAGGACAAGAGCTTCCGCCAGATGGTCACCCAGATCAAGTCGGTCGGGGCGAACGTGGTCGTCTGCCAGAAGGGCATCGACGACGTCGTCCTCCACTACCTCGCCAAGGAGGGGATCTACGCGGTCAAGCAGGTCAAGGAGTCCGACCTCCAGAAGCTCGCCCGCGCGACCGGCGGCAAGATCGTCACGGGGATCAAGGAGCTCTCGAGCGCGGACCTCGGCGTCGCCGCGCAGGTCGAGGAGCGGCGCATCGGCGAGGACAAGATGACGTTCGTGACGGGCTGCAAGAACCCGCGCTCCGTCTCGATCCTGATCCGCGGCGGCACCGAGCACGTGACCCAGGAGGTCGAGCGCTCGCTGCAGGACGCGGTCAAGGTCGTCGCGAGCGTCCTCGAGGACGGGGTCGTCTGCCCCGGCGGCGGCGCGACGGAGATCGAGCTCGCGGTGCAGTTGCGCAAGTTCGCCCCGACGGTCGGGGGGCGCGAGCAGTTGGCGGTCGAAGCGTTCGCGCAGGCGCTCGAGGTCGTCCCGTGGGCGCTCAGCGAGAACGGCGGCTACGACTCCATCGACACGCTCATCGAGCTCCGCCGGGCCCACGAGGGCGCGAAGGCGAGCAAGAACGTCGGGGTCAACCTCGAGACCGGCAAGGCGGCCGACATGTGGGCGATGCACGTCATCGAGCCGGCCCGCGTCAAGCGCCAGGCGCTCTCGAGCGCGGTCGAGGTCGCGAGCATGATCCTCCGCATCGACGACGTCATCGCGTCGAAGAAGTCCGGCGGCGGCCCCAAGGGCGGCGGCGAGTAGAGCCCGCTAGGCCCCGCTCGGATCCCGGGCGGCTTCCGCGAGCAGCCTCTCGTCGGCCCCCCGAGCTCCGATCGCACCGAGCCCCGCGGGGAGCTCGTCCAAGGGCGCCACCGGGATCACGATCTCGGGGCACCCGGTCAGCGAGCCGATCCCCTCCACCGCGAGCGTCGTCGCCCGGAACTTCGGGTGCTCCGCGCGGGCCCGCGCGTCGCGCGGCGGCGGGACGGTCGGCGCACCCGGTAGCAGGAGCACATCCACGTCCTCGAGCGCAGCGTCGACCCGCCGGATCAGCTCGGTCTGGGTCTGGCGGGCGGCCGCTTCGTCGGCGGCGGTGAACCGCCGGGCCGCCTCGAACCGACCTTGGACCGCCTCCGCGAAGCGGGGCCGGTTCTCCACGATCCACGGGCCGTGGAGCGCCCACGCTTCCCGCCCCTGGATCGCGCGGTAGGCGTCGACGACCCGGTCGGGAGAGCCGTCGTAGAGCCGAACCTCCCCCACGATCTCGAATCGGCGCGGCCCCTCCGAGCGCAGGAGCTCTCGGATGCGGGGCTCGGCGATCTCGACGGCATCGGCGACGAACTTCGCTCGCAGGCGACGCGGTTCCGGCACGGGAGACCCCCAGAGCGCGGCTCCGACCTCCGCGAGGAGCCGGCCGCTCCGGCTCATCCAGCCGAGGGTGTCGAAGCTCGGCGCGAGGGGGGTCACTCCCTCGAGCGGCACCCGCCCGCGCGTCGGCCGGATCCCGAACAGCCCGCAGAAGCAGGCCGGCACGCGGACCGAGCCTCCCGTGTCGGTCCCGAGGGCGAAGTCGGCCTCCCCCGCCGCGACGGCGGATGCGGAGCCGCTCGACGACCCGCCGGGGAGGCGATCCGGCGCGCGGGGATTGCGCGGGGTCCCGTAGTGGAGGTTCTCCCCCTCGAGCGAGAAGGCGAGCTCGTCGGTGATCGTCTTGCCGACCAGCCGCGCTCCGGCCGCCAAGAGGCGATCGACGACCGGCGCGGAACGGAGCGCGGCGGGATGGGTCCGCTGCCAATCCGGGTTGCCGGAGGTCTTCCGGTCCCCCGCCACATCGATGAGGTCCTTGGCCGCGAAGGTGCGGCCGTTCAAGACCCCCCGGCCCGTGGGCTCGCGCACGGATCGGGGGCCCGGGACGAACGCCGCGCCGTCCTGCGGAGCCGCCGCCATCGGCCGCGCAGCGGGCCGGGATAGATAACGGGCCGAGCTCGCCATCGAAGAGCTCATAACGCGGGGCCGATAGGCCCGCCCGATGCGCACGAAGCCGGTCGAGGGCGTCCTCCGCCTCGACGTCGTTTCGCTGGACCCCCGTCCGGCGGTGTACCTCTCCTACGACGGTCTCGCGGGACTCTCCCTCCGCCCGCTCTTGCGGGACCTGATCGAAGAGCTCCAGCGCAAAGGCTCGGAGGACCTTCAGAAGTTCCTCGAGGCGATCCGGCTGCGCCGTTCCGGCTACCTCCACATCTACTTCTCCGACTACGTGAGCTACGGGATCGGCGGCGGGGACGCGACGGCCGAGTTCTTCTACGGGACGTTCCTCCTCCTCTACGAGCCGTCGCGGGCGGCGGGGAACGAAGCCGGGGTCCCCGAGCACCTCGCCCTCGTCCGGCCCGGGAACGTCGAGCGCCTCTCCCTCGAAGGTCTCGCCTCGTAGGACCGAGGGTCTTTTCCCCCGGGCCGTCTCGGGTCCCGGTCGAGCGTTCGCCCATGCCCGAGGAGGAGTCGCATCTCGAGGCGGAGCGACGCGCGAAGATCGCGCGGTTGCGCTCCGCCGGGATCGATCCGTACCCGCCCGCGTTCCCGGACCGCCGTCCCTCGCGGGAGGTCGTCGCCATCGCCGCGGCCCTCGCGGAGGGGCAGGAGGACGCGGGCCGGTCGCTCCGCGTCGCGGGCCGGCTGGGGACGATCCGCACCCACGGGAAGACGTCGTTCGCCGATCTCGTCGACGGCGACGGCGCGATCCAGCTCATCTGGCGGTCCGATGCGCTCGGCGAGGAGGCGTACCGTCGAGCGCTCGCGGACCTCGATCCGGGCGACCTGATCGGCGCGGAAGGAGCCGCCGCGCGCTCCCGGCGCGGCGAACCGTCGCTCGTCGCCCACCGGATCGTCCTCCTCGCGAAGGCGATCGCCCCGCCGCCCGAGAAGTATCACGGGCTCCAGGACCCCGAGGAGCGGATCCGGCGCCGCTACGTCGACCTCCTCTCGTCCGAGGAGAGCCGCCACCGGTTCCGCTTCCGCGCGGAGATCGTGCGCGCGATGCGCGGACACTTTTCCGACGCCGGGTTCCTCGAGGTGGAAACGCCGATCCTGCTCCCGGTCGCCGGCGGCGCCGCGGCGGCCCCGTTCGTGACCCGGTCGCGCTACCTCGACCAGGAGCTCCAGCTCCGGATCGCGATCGAGCTCGCGCTCAAGCGGCTCCTCGTCGGGGGTCTCGAGCGGGTCTTCGAGCTCGGCCGCTGCTTCCGCAACGAGGACCTCGACACGACGCACTCGCCCGAGTTCTCGATGCTGGAGGCGTACTGGGCCTACGCCGACTACGGGGAGATGCGCCGCCTCACGGAGGAGCTCTTCGCCCGCCTCGCGCGGCGCGCGGTCGAGCTCGCGCCGGAGCGGGAGGCGGTCCGCGCGAGCGCCGCGCGGTTCGAGCCGCCGTACCCTACGCTCGACTTCGTCGACGCGCTGGAGCGGGCGAGCGGGCTCTCGGGCGTGCTCGAGATGACCGCGGACGATCTGCGGCGCCACGCGCGCGCGATCGGGGCGACGGTCCCGGACGCGTCGCCGGCGGGCGTCTTCCTCGACAAGCTCTTCGAGCATTACGTCGAGCCGACGATCGACCACGTGACGTTCGTCGTCGATCACCCCGCGATCACCACGCCGCTCGCGAAGCGCCACCGCGCGAAGCCGGGCCGCGTCGAGCGGTTCGAGATCTTCTACCGCGGCTTCGAGCTCGGGAACGCCTACACGGAGCTCAACGACCCGGACGAGCAGGAGCGCCGGTTCCAGGAGCAGCTCCACGCCCAGGCCGCCGACCGCTACGCCTACGACGCCGACTTCGTCGAGGCGATGCGCTTCGGCATGCCCCCGGCGACGGGGATCGGGCTCGGGGTCGATCGGATCGCGATGGCCCTCTGGGGGACGGAGTCGATCAAGGACGTCCTGCTCTTCCCGCAGACTCGCCCGCGCTCCGCCCCGCCGTCCTGACGGGAAAGCTTCTTGGAGCGCGCGCTTGTGCCGCGGGCCATGACCGACCCGGGCGCACCGCCGCCTCCTCCTCCCGCCCGGTTCGACCCGAAGGAGGTCGAGCGACGGTGGCAAGAGGCGTGGGAGAGGGACCGGAGCTTCGTCGCGCCCGCGCGACCCTCCCCGCCGACGTTCTGCCTCCCGCTCCCGCCGCCGAACGTGACCGGGGTCCTCACGCTCGGGCACATGCTCGGTGACACGGTGATGGACGTCCTGGTCCGGAGGGCCCGGATGCGCGGGGTCGCCACCGCGTGGATCCCGGGCGTCGATCACGCGGGCCTGGCGACGCAGGTCGAGGTACGTCGCCGCCTCGCGAAGCAGGGGGTCCGGATGGAGACCCTGCCGCGGGAGGAGGCGCTCCGGGCGATCGACGAGTGGCGCGCCGAGCACGAGGCCAGGATCCGGGAGCAGATGCGCGCCGGCGGCTTCTCGGTCGACTGGACCCGCTTTCGCTACACGATGGACCCGCCCGCGATCCGGGCGACGCGGGTCGCGTTCGTCAAGCTCTACGACGAGGGGTACATCTACCGCGGCGAGCGGATGGTGAACTGGGACCCTCGTCTCGAGACGGCGGTCTCCGACCTCGAGGTCGTCCACACGGAGGAGGACGGGACCCTCTACTACGTCCGCTACCCGTGGGCCGACGGGAGCCCCGGAGGGATGGAGGTCGCCACCGCGCGACCCGAGACGATCCTCGGCGACGTCGCGATCGCCGTCCATCCGAGCGACGAGCGGCACGCCGCCGCGATCGGCCGCACGGTCCGGGCGCCGTTCTCGGGCCGGCACCTCCCGATCGTCGCCGACGAGGCGATCGAGCCGGCGTTCGGGACCGGCGCCCTCAAGGTGACCCCCCGGCACGACCCGGTCGACCTCGCGATCCATCAGCGCCACCCCGAGCTCCCGATGCCCGAGGAGATCTTCGACGCCCGCGCCCGCCTCGCCGGCCCGGCCGTTCCTTCGGAGTGGGTCGGGCTCGATCGGGACGAGGCGCGCGAGCGGGCCGCGGAGCGGTTGCGAAGCGATGGCCTCCTGATTCGGACGGAGAAGTTCCGCCACTCGGTCGCCCGGTCGGAGCGGACGGAGGTCGTCATCGAACCGCGGATCTCCCGGCAGTGGTTCGTCCGGATGGCCCCCCTCGCCGCCCCGGCCACGGCGGCGGTGCGCGACGGTCGGATCCGGATCCATCCGGAACGGTGGAACCTGACGTTCTTCCGGTGGATGGAGGGGATCCAGGACTGGTGCATCTCCCGCCAGGTCCTTTGGGGCCATCGGATCCCGGTCTATCGCTGCCGCCCCGCCGACCACGAGTTCGCCGCGGTCGAGGAGCCGAGCGCCTGCCCGCGTTGCGGCGCGGCGGAGCTCGTCGCCGAGACCGACGTCCTCGACACCTGGTTCACGAGCTGGATGTGGCCGTTCCTCTCGCTCGGGTGGCCCGAGCCGACCGACGACCTCGCGCGGTACTATCCGACGCAGGTCCTCGTCACCGGGCGCGACATCATGTTCTTCTGGGTCGCCCGGATGATGATGGCGGGGCTCTACTTCACCGGCGCCCCGCCGTTCTCCGACATCGTCTTCACCGGGATGCTCCGCGACGAGCACGGCCGCCGGATGTCGAAGCACCTCGGCAACTCCCCCGACCCGCTCCAAGTGATCGGGGAGCGGGGGGCCGACGCGCTCCGCTTCGCCCTCCTCTTCCCGAACCCGATCGAGGAGGACGGCCCGTTCGGCGCCGGGGCGTTGGACGGCGCCCGC
>JAJZMW010000159.1 GCA_021848165.1 Thermoplasmata archaeon | reverse complement strand
CGGGCACTGAGCCCGACCGCGCTTACTTCCCCGCGAACTTCGGCGGGCGACGTTCGAGGAACGCCCGCATCCCTTCGAGCCGGTCCTCGGTGCCGAACGTGTGGCCCGCCGACTCGCCTTCGAGGTAGAGCGCGGCGTCCAGCGACGCGTCCATCCCATCGTCGATCACCCGTTTGACCCAGGCCACTCCGAGGGGCGCGCGGCTCGCGATCGTCTCGGCCAGCGACTGCGCGGCCTCTCGCGCGGACTCCGCCGGCACGACCTTCGTGACGAACCCGAGCCGAGCGGCCTCCGTGGCCGAGACGGGAGCGCCCGTGAACGCGAGCATTTTCGTCTTCGCCCGCCCGATCAGGCGGGTGAGCCGGGTGGCTCCGCCCATGCCCGGGTGGATGCCGACGGTGACCTCCGGGAGGCCGAGTTGCGCCCCCTCCGCCGCCAGGAGGAAATCGGCCGCCAGCGCCAGCTCGAGGCCCCCCCCGAGGGCGTACCCCTCGACCAGCGCGATGACCGGTCGGGGAAACCGCTCGATCGTGCGCGCGGTCTCCTGGCCGACGAACCCGAAGGCGAGGCCCTCGGCGACGCTCTTCTTCTCCATCTCCGCGATGTCCGCCCCGGCCGCGAAGACGGGAGAGCTTCCCGCGAGGACCACGACGCGGACGTCGCTCTCCGCCGCGAGGGCGACGAAGCGGTCGCGCACCTCGCGGAGGAGGTCGGAGTTGAGCGAGTTCAGCACCTCGGGTCGATCGAGGAGCACCCAAGCGACCGGGCCGCGACGTTCGACGATCGTGAGATGCAGGGGCCATCGGGGCTCGCCCCGACCGGCGAGGGCTTCGAGCTCGTGGGAGATCGGGAACGCATCCCCGTACGGACGAGCGTAGGCGCGGACGAGCTCGAGCGCCCGAACGACCCCGACCTGATTGAGCTGGGCGAACGGCCCCCAGCTCCGGCGGAGGCCGACGGTCGCCCCCCGGTCGGTCGCTTCCGGGGTGGCGACCCCTTCCTCGACGAGACGGGTCGCGATCCCGATCGTCAGACCGAGGAGTCGGTCCCGGACCGCGGCCTTCCGCTCCGGTTCGACCTTCGTCTCCTTCCAGGCCCACGGTCGCCCGGCACGGAACTGCGCCTCGAGAAGGCGGCTCGGGGCGTACGCCGGTCCGAACGCCTCGGCGAGCGAGGTCTGGGCGTGGAACGCGATCGGGATCCCGGTGACGTTCATCAGCTCGAACGGCCCGAGGGTGGCGCCGTAGACCTCGCGGCCGACCTCTTCGATCGTCGCGAGGCTCGCCAGGCCCTCTTCCGCGAGACGCGTCGCCTCGTTGAGGTACGGCACGAAGAAGCGGTTGACGGCGAAGCCGGCGCGGTCGGCGACCCGGATCGGGATCTTGCGGAGGCGGTAGCCGAACGCCTCGAGGCGCGCGATCGTCGCGGGGGCCGTCGCCTCCCCCGAGATGATCTCCAGGAGCTTGTTCACCGCGGCCGGGTAGAAGAAGTGAAGCCCGGCGAACCGAGCCGGGTCCGCACACTCCGTCGCGAGCTGGGTCACGGAGAGGGACGAGGTGTTGGTCGCGACGATCGCGTCCGGCCGCACGTGCGGCGCGAGGTCGCGGAGCAGCGTCCGCTTCACCGCGAGCTCCTCGAAGACCGCCTCGATGACGAGGTGGGCGTCGCGGACCGCCTCGTCCAGGTCGGTCGTGAACGAGATCCGTCCCAAGACCGCGTCGCGGGCGGCGGGCGTCATCTTCTTGCGGTCGATCGCCCCCTGGAGCATCTTCTCGATGAGGCCCCGGCCGCGATCGAGCATCGGCTGATCGACGTCCCGGACCCGGACGGAGTATCCGGCCTGGGCGCACGCCTGGGCGATGCCGCTGCCCATGTTGCCGGCGCCGATCACCGCGACCGCGTTCGGGGAGGGGGACGGAGAGCTCATCTTGACCTCGCGGGACCGCGCAGCGATCCGCACGCGGGCAGACGACCCCGCTATAAAGGGTTCCAACCCCGGCCCGATCTTCGCGGCCGGGGGAGGACCGAGGCGAAGCGCCTAACCCTCCCGGCACTCCTCGCGAGCCCGACGGAGCGTCGATGCAGCGCGGAGGGCGAGCGGAGGACGCCGACGAGATCCTTCGGGTCGAGCGAGAGTTCGTGCAGGCCCTCGGGGGGTATTCGATCGGGCTCTCGGGCGGGACCCTGGTCCTTCACGACCACGTCCCGGTCCCGCGCTTCAACTTCGCGACCGTCGCGCAGGTCGGCCCCCTGCGCCAGACGGCGTTCTTCGAGCGGGCGCTCGACCAGTACTTCCAGCGGGCCCTTCGCCCGACCTTCCGCGTCGCGCGTCCGGTCCCGCCGCACGTGGCGCGAACCTTGGTCCGCCTCGGGTTCCGCCCCCGATCGGAACCGCTCGACCTCCTGATCGGTCGACGGCCCGGACCGCGCGTCCCGACCGCCGCGGAACTCGTCGCCGACGAGGAGATCGAGAGCGCCGAGATCGCTCGACGCTGGATGACCGATCGGGAGCGGCCCGAGCTGACGGCGGCCCTCGAGACGCTCCGTTCGCACCCGAACCCGGACGAGCGGCTACTCCCCGTGGTCGCGCGGCTCGGGGGGGCTCCGGCCGCCACCGCGCTCGTCTACCGCCACCGGACCACGGCGACGCTCTTCGGTGTGATCACCGATCCGAGCGTCCGGGGCCGTGGGCTGGCCTCCGCGCTGACCGATTGGGTACGGCGCGCGCGGCCGCTCGGTCGGACCGTCCGGTACACGATCATTTCGGAGAACCCTCGGCTCACCCGCCGCCTGCGCGCCATGGGGTTCGACCGGGTGCGATCCCTCGCGGTCTACGAACTCCCCGACGGGGCGATCCTCGAGACCCCGGCGCTCGGCCCCCCCGGGCCGCCGCGCTGGCGACCGCCGCGGACGGCCGTCCCGGGCGGCTAAGGGCGACGCATCGCCTCGAGCTTCATCCGCTGCTCGAGCGAGGCGATCGTCCGGATCGTCGGAACCACGGTGTCGGCGTTCAAGGAGATCGAATCGATCCCCCGGCGCACGAGGAATTCGGCGAACTCCGGATAGACGCTCGGGCCCTGCCCGCAGATGCCGACGGTCCGGCCCTCCGCGTGCGCCCCCTCGATCAGCAGCTCGATCGCCCGCAACACGGCCGGATCGCGCTCGTCGAAGTAGCCCATCCGGCCGAGCGTCTCGGAGTCCCGGTCCGCGCCGAGGACGAGCTGGGTCAGATCGTTGGAGCCGATCGAGAACCCGTCGCAGAATTGGGAAAACTCCCGGGCGAGAAGAACGGTCGACGGGACCTCCGCCATGAGGTAGAGTTGGAAGTCGCGCGATCGCCGCAGCCCGGCCTCCCGCATCATCTGGGTGATCTCCTCGAGCTCCCAGGTGTTGCGGACGAACGGCAGCATGACGTGGGCGTTCTTGAGGCCCCGCTCGGTCCGGATGCGATGGATCGCCTCGAGTTCGGCGAGGAACGCCGGGCGGTAGATCGGCGCGATGTACCGGGAGCATCCCCGCCAGCCGATCATCGGGTTCTCCTCCATCGGCTCGAACTCGGCCCCCCCGGGCATGCCGCGATACTCGTTCGTCTTGAAATCGGACGTCCGGATGCTCACGGGCCGAGGATGGAACGCTTGGCAGACGGTCGCGATCCCGTCGGCGAGCCGTCGGACGAGCTCCTCGCGCTTTCCCTCCTTGAGCAGCTTGAGCGGATGCTCGCGGACGTGGGCGGTGAAGATGAACTCGATGCGGAGGAGGCCGACGCCCGAGACCGGGAGCTGCGCGTACTCGGCCGCCTTCTCGGGAACTCCGACGTTCACGTAGATCTTCGTTGCCGTGACCGGGGCCGAGTGGTGCCCCGCGGTGGCGTAACCGGCCGCCGCGAGCGCCGCCGCCGGGCTCTCGGCCTGGACCGTCGATCGCTTGCCGCGGTAGACCGCGCCGGTCTTTCCATCGACCGTGACCTCGGACCCGTCCGCGATCGTCTTCGTCGCGCTGCGGGTCCCGACGACGCACGGCACGCCCAGCTCCCGGGAGACGATCGCCGCGTGGCAGGTCATCCCGCCCTCGTCGGTGACGATCGCCGCGGCGTGGGCCATGGCGGGGACCATGTCGGGCGTCGTCATGGAGGTCACCAGCACCTCGCCCGGTCGGAGCTTGTCCATGTCGGCCGCGCCGTGCAGGATCCGGGCGGTGCCGCTCGCTTGGCCCGGGCTCGCGCCGAACCCGCGGAGGATCGGTTCGTCGCTCGCGGGGGCGCTCGCAGGGGTGGGCGGGGCGCTCGACATCGCCGCGGGCGAGGGAGCGGGGCTAGATGAGCCTAGGGAGTCGGACGAACCCGGGATCGTGGTGACGGGCCGCGCCTGCACGACGTAGAGCCCTTCTCCATCCGCGCACCACTCGATGTCCATCGGGCGTCGATAGTGGGACTCGATCCGTCGGGCCAGCGAGGCGAGCGTCCGGATCCGATCGTCCGGGAGCTTCTGCGCGGAGCGTAGGCGTTCGGGCACCTCCTCGTGGCGGTTCCCCCCTCCCTCGCCCCGGACGATGCGGACCTTCTGCTCGCTGAGCTGTTTCTGGACGATCGCTTGGCTCGTCCCATCGATCACGTAGTGGTCGGGCGTGACCTCGCCGCCGACGATCGCCTCGCCCAGACCCCACCCCGCCTCGATGATCATCCGGTTCTCCCCGGTGTTCGGATCCCGGGTGAAGAGGATCCCGCTGACGACCGAGTCGACCATTTTCTGGACGAGGACGGCGAGGGCGATCTCGCCGTGATCGAACCCTTTGCGCGCCCGGTAGGCGATGACGCGCGGGGTGAACAGGCTCCCCCAGCAGCGGCGGATCATGCGCAGCACCTCCTCGGTCCCGGTCACGTTGAGGTAGGTGTCCTGCAGTCCCGCGAACGAGGCACCCTCGAGGTCCTCGGCGGTCGCCGACGAGCGGACGGCGGAGAACCGTACCTGGTGGGTTCGCGCGAAGCTCTCGTACGCCTCCACGACGCTCCGGCGGAGGTCCGGGGGGAAGTCGGTCGCCTCGAACGCGGTTCGGATCGCGCGCGACGCCGCGTCGACGCTCTCCGACTTCGTGGGATCGAGCCGACCGAGCGAGCTGCGGAGCGCCTCGGCCAGCTTCGGGGTCGCCACGAACGCGCGATAGGCGTCGGTCGTCACGACGAACCCGGGCGGGATCGGCAGCCCACCCCGAACGAGCTCCCCGAGCTTGCTCGCCTTCCCCCCGACCATCGGTCGATCGGTGTCGGAAACGTCCTTGAGATCGACGATATAGTTCATGTCGGACCTCGTGCCGGCTCTCGATGCAGCTCGAAGGCCACGAGGTCGGAGTCGGAAGAGTACGGATGGACCGCGTGCTGCTCCGCCACCCTCCAGCCCCCGTCTGGTTCGAGGTTGCGCACGAGACCGATCCCCCGAGTGGCGAGGGCCGTCCGGTCGACCACTTCGTAGTAGTGGATCGCTCCGGCGGGCCGAACCGATCGTGCCACCGAAGCTAGATACTTAATCCCTTCGTGAGGAAGATTGAGAACCGCGCGATCGCACGGGCGTCCCTCGGCGAGAAACGATGCGACGTCGGCTCGGACGGGGCGCAACCGGTCCCCCCGCCCCAGGCGAGCCGCGGAGGCGACCAGCAGTTCGATGGCCGCGGGGTTGTGGTCGACCGCCCAGACGGTCCGCGCGCGCCCGTCCCGGGCGATCGCGAGCGCGAACGGCCCGACGCCGCAGCAGAGATCGAAGACCTCCTCGCCGTCGCGCACCGACGACGCGACCCGTGCGTGCTCCCGCGCAAGCCTCGGAGAGAAGTAGGCGCGCTCGACATCGACGTCGATCTCGATCCCGTTCTCCCGATGCCGGGTCGACCACGACCCCGCGCCGGCGATCCGCTCCAGCCGGCGCACTCGGTCGGGGCCATGCACCCCGTGGTCCGCGCCGACGATCCGAGCGTTCGGCACGAATCGAAGGAGCGCCTCGCCGATCGCGGCCGACCGAGATGCGAGCTCGTCGGGGACCCGGATGAGGACGATATCTCCGATCACGTCGAACGAACGCGGCAAGAAGGCCCGCTCCGCCTCGGAGAGCTCGACCAGTTCCCGGTACTGCGTCGGTGCGGCCCCGGCCGGTCCCTCCGGGAACTCGGCCTCGATCCGGTCCCCGGGGATCTCCGGAGCGATCGGCGGGAGGATCGGGAGCAGGAGATGCTCCCCCTCAAGGACGATGCGAAGGTCGGATCGCAGGCGTCCCGCCGCGACCAGTTTCTGACGGGTCGCTTCCCCGTCGGAACGGGGGACGCGGAGGGCCGGACTCCTCATGCGGGACCGGGACCGCGACCGAGCAGGAGGCGCATCACGTCCCGACCCACGAGGTGCCCGAGCGAACCCCGAGAGGCGACCGGCTCGCCGAACGTGGCGCCGGGCGAGGGAGGCGTGGCGGGGATGCCCGCCCCGAGAAGGAGCAGCGGCACGGGGTCGTCCGTGTGCCCTTTGCGGATCGCGGGCGTCGCGTGGTCCGCGGTGATGGCGATGCGGGTCCGCTCGAGATCGACCCCCTCGAAGAACGGGGCGAAGAAGCTGCGATCGATCGCCTCGACGATCTCTCGCTTGCGGTGCGCGTCGCCGTCGTGGCCGGGCTCGTCGGGCCCCTTCAAGTGGACGTACACGAACGGAACGCGATCGAGGGCGGCGAGCGTCCTCCGGGCGCGGTCCCCGTACCCGGCGTCGCGGTCCGAGCCCATCGGACCGATGTAATCGTCCCCGAGGCCCAGCAGCCGAGCGATGCCCCGCTCCACCGGCATCTCCGTGATCGCCGCCGCGGCGAGCCCCCAGCGCCGCGCGAACGGTTCGGGGCCGGGCGACGCCGCGCTCCCGGCGTTGCGAAGCAGCAGCCCGTTCGCGATCTTCTTCCCCGCGAGGGCGCGCCGGGCGTTCGTGGGATGCGCCGCGAGCATCTCGCCGGCGCGGCCCAAGAAGAGGTTCGTCGCCGACGCGGTCCGGGTCGCCGACGGCTCGTCGACCTCCGCGACCACCGGTGGGACGAACGGCTCCGCCTCCGCTCGCGCCCGCCCCATCCCGCCGACGCGCTCGTAGAACGGGTCCGCGTTCGAGACCCGGGGCGAGAGCGGGCCGCCGCGGGTCGGATGGAGGAGAAGGACGCCGCGGTGCCCCACCGTGGCGCGGACCGTCGCCCGGATCCCGACATCGGCGAGGAGATCGGCGGCGGTCAGGCTCTCGGCGAGCGAGCTCGCTTCTCCCGTGGCGAGGGAGCGGCCCACGCGGGCATCGAGGACGCGTCGATCGCCGGCGACCGTCGCGAAGTTCAGCCGGAACGCAACGTCCCCCGGCGCGACGGCGATGCCGATCCCCTCCGCCTCGAGGACGCCGCGGCCCGGAGAATCCCGGACGGGGTCGTAGCCCAGGAGCGCGAAGACGCCGGCATCGGATTCGGGGGCGGTTCCGACCCCCACGACGACCACGTCGCCCATCGCCCCGAGACGCATCGCGCGATCGAGAATGGGAGTGCGGGCGGCCTCGACCGGGGTCCGGCCCTCGGTGTGCGGGTGAGGGAGATCCCCGAGCCCGTCGAGGATGACCAGGACGAACCGGTCGGCCGGCGGCGTCATCGCCCGCCCGGGCCACGGAGTAATAAAGGGGTGCCGGGCTCCCCCCTCGCGGCCATGGCCTCCTTCCGAACCGTCAAGAAGTTCCTGAACGGGCGCATCGGACGGATCGTACTCATCGCGATCGCGATCCTGATCACCGCCGCCGCCCTCCTGGTCGGCGGGGTTCTCTTCGGCATCGTCGCGGGGATCCTGTTCGGGCTCGGAATCCCCATCTGGGTCGGCGCGAGCCGGCCCCGCTACCTCGCAATCGTGGGGATCGCGATCCTCCTCGCCGCCCCTCCGGTGTGGGCGGCCATCGAGGTCCCGTACTACTTCGCCGCTCCGTCGCCGGTGAACTCGACCGACAATTTCCTTCAGAACGCGACCGTCTCTCCGTACTCCGCCCCGGCGGGTTCGGTCTTCTCATGGGAGGTCGAGGTGGTACCGGGCGCGCTTCGGAATACGACGCTGGTGAACCTGACCCTCTACGTCAGCACCTGTCCGGGCGCGACCGGAACTTCGGATCCGAATTGCGGCGCCGGGTATGCGTTCAACGCCTATCCATCGCCGAAGAATGTCTCGAGCTTCACGAGTGAGACGACCGTCTGGTTCAACGAGACGATCTCCTCCGCGAACATCTGGTACTGGCAGATGGGTCTCTACTACCGGAACAGCACCCATGGCCTCGCGTACGATTCCCTCGTCGGTGACTCCAGCTTCTACAACGGCTTGATCGGTCCGATCGCGGGCGACTGGACGACGGTCTTTGCGGCCCTGATCGGCACGTTCTACATCGCCGTCGGGCTGTACGTGGGGATTCCCTTCTACATCGCTCTCCTCGTCTACGTCATCTATCGGATGCGTCGCGAAAAGCGCCAGCTGGCCGCGGCGCGCGCCCGAGCGTCGTCCGCCGCTCCTGAGGCAGGGACGGGGACGCGCTCCCGGCCCGTCCGCCGGCCCCCGAGCGGAGGGGCGGCGCCGCTCCCGTCGACACCGACTCCCGCCCCCGCCGCCCCGCCGGCGAGCGAGCAGGCGTGCCCGAACTGCGGAGCGGTGGTCTATCCCCAAGAGACGTTCTGCTGGAAGTGCGGCGCCGCGCTCGGTGCGAAGGACGGCTCTTCGAGCGCGCCGAACGGATGAGACGAGCTGCCCCGCGGGGCGGTCCCCGGTTCAGGTCGCGAGGAGAATCCCGGCGAGCGAGCCGCTGAACCCGTTCTGCCCATTGGTGACCAGCGTGAGGGTCGCGCCCTGATAGCTGTGGGAAGAGCCCGTGTCGATCCAGAGCGTATCGACCAACGTCAACGCATCGCTCGGAGAGTGCGTGGCGCCGCCGACCCACCCGGCTCCCGAACTACCGGCGATCGAGCCCGGGGCGTACGCCACGACCTGAGCCGGGTTCGTGTTCTCGATAATGTAGAACGTCCAGCCGGCCGTGGAGACGGTCTGTTGCGTGGCGTTCTGCACGTAGAGGGTCAGCGAGTCCGGGGCGACCCCGTTGCTCGCGGTCGAGATCGTGACCGACCAGCAGAAGTCGTTCAGTTGGCAGCCCGTCGTGTTCGGCCCCGGACGGCATCCCACCCCGTAGCAGGTCGTCGTACCCCACGCGAAGTTGCCGCTCAGCGGGGTCGTGGCGTGAGGGATCAGCGGAATGAGGAAGACGTAGAACAGCGCGGCGAGGGTCACGGTGATCGCGACGAGCAGGATCGTCGCGATGATCGGAGAGACCCCGCGTCGCGAGCGGCGGAGCCGACGACGGGCCCTCGCGACCCCGGGCGCCCCGGCCGCCCATGTTCCCGTACACTCCACGATAGGCCAGCGAGGGTCGGGACCATTTGAACCTATAGTTCGAGTCGAGCGGCGTCGGTTCGCACCGGCTCGGACCCAGGTTATACGCGCGACGAGCGGCCGGATCGCGTGTTCGACGAAGATCCAATCCTGTCTGACACGTCAGGAGATCCGCGAAGAGATGGCCCGGGCGATATTCGAGGCAATGCTCGAGCGATGTTTAAGTAGTAGGAATCCCGTTCTTCGGTCGCAACCGTGTTCGACAATGTGCCTCCCCGACGCTCCGCGCTCGTTCGCGAGCGAGGAGCACGACGGACGGACCCCGAGGACGCGCGCATCGCGCTACGGTGCAACCGCCGAGAGCTCGAGCTGATCGACTCGTTCGTCGCCAACGGCGAGTTCGAGAGCCGATCGGAGCTTTTGCGGGCCGCGATGCACGCGCTCCTGAGGTCCCGCGCGTTGTCGACCGACACGACCCCCGAGCGGGACGCCGAAGGCTTCGTGGAGGTCCCGATCCGGCTCCGGCCGCACGAGGTTGCCGAATGGAAGGCCTACGCGCACTTCCTGGAGAACGACCGACCGCTCCGCGATCTCCTCGCGGCGCTCGTCCGCGAGGCGGCGATGGCGCGGAAGGTCCGGGACCAGGTCGACTACCACCGCGTGGGCGCCCAGACGGCGGCCGGCCACCAGGAGCGGGAGGCGGCCCTCCGGGAGAGCGGAAAGGATCTCGAGCGGCGCGGGGTCGTCGGACGCTAGGAACCATGTGGTCGAGCGCGGGAGCGGGGTGGGGCACATGTCCGAGGCCATTCGAGGAGCGGGTCTAACGAGCCTAGCGCCGGGGTACGGCGATCCTAGCGGAGAGGAGATCTCCGCGGAGGTGCGGCTCGGACACGAGATCCGTTTCGCCCTCGTCGCGGTGGGCGGCGGCGCCGTGCGGATCGCGCAGGCGATTGCGCAGCGACGCCTGCGGCACCTCGAGACGATCGCGATCAATTGCGATCCGAGCGTCCAAGGCTTCGAGGAGTTCGACCGGCGGATCTACCTCGGCTCCGAAGGCGGAGCCCAGGGGGACACGGGCGGCAGCCCGTTCATCGGTCGGGTTCTCGCGCGGGCGGGCGAACCCGTACTGCGGCGGGTCTTCGACGAGACCCACTTCGTGACGATCGTCGGCAGTCTGGGCGGAGGGGCCGGAACGGGTGTGCTTCCCCAGGTCCTCGAGCTCGCGAGCCAGCGGGCCGCCTTCGTGAGCGCGTTCGTGATCAAGCCGTTCGTCTGCGAGGGAGATCGACGAGCGGTCGCCGAGCGGACGGTCGGTCGGATCCACCTCCTCGAGCGGTTCGGGGACCTGCGGAGCCAGGGCCGAGCGAGCCTCCACGTCCTCGACAACGAGGCCCTGGTCGGCCCGCTCGCCGCGTCGCGCTTCCGCGCCGTCTCGGACCACTGGGCCCGGACGATCGGCAACTACGTCAAGAACGCCTACCTCGATGTCGCGGAATCGTACCTCGCGGCCGCCCGCGCCGCGGCGGCGATCGTGACGACCGT
>JAJZMW010000119.1 GCA_021848165.1 Thermoplasmata archaeon | reverse complement strand
CGTCGCGACCTGGATCTGGCGGAAGCTCAGATCGCGGGCCATGCTGACCGCGTCCAGGAAGAGCGGGCTGAGCGTCGGCTCCCCGCCCGAGAACTGGACGGCGACCGCGCCGACCGGCTTCTGCTCCCGCAGGGTCTTGAGCATGAAGTAGATCTGCTCGCGGGTCGGCTCGTAGACGTAGCCCGCGGCGTTCGCGTTCGCGAAGCAGACCGGGCACTTCAGGTTGCACCGGTTCGTCAGGTCCATGAGCGCGAGGCCGGTGTGCGACTTGTGGTGCGAGCACATCCCGCAGGTCGTCGGGCAGCCGCGGAACTTGTCGTAGTACGGGTTCTCGTAGCCGACGCCGTCGTGGGCGTAGACCTCCATCCGGAGGTAGAAGTCGACGTCGTTGCTGATGATGTCCCAGAAGTAGCCGTGCGTCCGGCACGTCTTCTCCATGATGACGCGGCCGTCCTTCTCTCGGACGACGGCGGGGATCACCTTGATGCATTCGGGGCAGACGGACGCCGTCTTTCGGGGGAGACCCCGCGGGGCCTGGAACTCCTTCATCACGCGTGCCGGCATGTTCTCGGTCCTTCCTTTGGCCCCCGTCACCGAGGGTCTTAGAGGCGCCAGCGGAGCTATCCTACATAATCCCGCTGTCGTCCCGGCCGCGACAAACCCGCCCCCCCGTGACGGAGCTTCGCATGGCTCGCATCGCGACAACCAAGGCCCCCGGTCGGCGGAGAACCATCGACGGCCCCCGAATCCGGCCGCACCGGTTCGGGAGTTCCTCCTTGCGAGGCGCAGGGATATCCGCTTCGGAGCCTCCCGCCCCTGGGGAGCATCCGATGCCAGCGAAACGAGCGGCCAAGCGGTCGGCGAAGCGGCGACCTCCGGTCCAGACTCGTCGCGCGAAATCTCCTCCGAAGGCGACGACCCGACGCCGCTTCGTGGGACGCGATCCGTCCCCGGTGCTCGACCGATATCCTCCGAAGGACCCGGCGCTCACGCTCCGCGCGCCCCCTCCTCCTCCCCCGGAAGCCCGAAGCTCGCCAGCGAAGGCGCCCCCGGCATCCCCCCCGGCCCCATCTGCCGTGGCCCCGTCGCCCCCGGCGCCGCTCATCCGCCTCGAGTCGCCGTTCGACATCGACTCGTTCAGCGAGCAGCTCGGGGAGAACACGATCCAGATCAAGGTCCCCCGCGAGGACCTGGGGGAGGTCCTGCGGCGGATCACCGACTTCATGGGATTCGGGATCTACGTCTACCGCTTCTCGGTCCGGCCGGAGCCCGCCGACCAGCTCAAGCGGTTCGTGCTCGAGATGCAGCGGGTCGATTACTCTCCCGACGCACGGGACTGGACCCCGTTCGAGGAGAAGGGCCGGTCGGAGTCGCCGTTCGGACCCGGGTCGACCCGCTGATCCGCCCGGCGCGACCCCGATAAGTAGGGCCACCACCTCGCGGACCGAGGACCGATGCCCGAAGGACCGAGCGACCCCGCGCGGTGGGAAGTCGAACTGCATCAGCTGCGCCAGGAATTGACCGAGCTTCGCGCGGAACAGCGCGAACTCGCGCGCGCCGTGGCGCAGCTCGTCCAAACGTTCCAGGCGATCGCGACGCAGATGGGGCTCGTGACCGAACCGTACGGCAAGAAGGACGAAGGCCGCGGGCGCGGCAAGGAGCTCCCGGGGTTCGCGTAGGGCGACGCGCTCTATCGGAGCAAGGGGAGCGCCTTGCGGCCATACCGCCACTCCCCTTCCATCGGATAGAGGCGTCGCAGCGCGGTCCCGACCCGGTCCCCGATCCGCAGGGACCCGGCGCCTTCGTCGGTGGTCGGGAGGGTGACGCGCACGCCGGGGATCGGCTCGACAAGCACCACGCCGTACGGACCGGTCGCCTCCACCATCGGGTCGAACTCGGTCGGCTGACCCCCCGGACCGACGCGGGTCCTCGCCACGACGACGCCCCCCTGGCGGGGGAGCGGGAACGGCACCAGGCGATCGGTCGCCCCGCAGGCGCGGCACCGACCCCGGGCGGGGAAGAGGGTCGCGCCGCACGCCGAGCATCGCTCCGCGCGGAGCCCCCAGCGCGTCGGCAACTCTTCCAGATACCGGTCCCGGGGGAGGTAGGCCCCTTGCGAGACGATCGCCAACGGAAGCGATTCCCAGCGCGATCGGGCCGCCGCGTCGATCGGGGTCGTGGGGTACCCGTCGAACGTCAGCAGGTCTCGGACGTCGGCGAACGTGGCGGGCGGCTCGGCGAGCTCCCGGTGGCCGATCGCCGGAGCGGTCGGAACGGGACCGGGAGGGAGCTCGGGCGGGGCCCCTCGGGCGGTCGCCCGCAGCACGAACGCGAACGGGCCCGATCCTTCGGCGCCGGCGCCGAACCCGACGACCGCGGACGCCTCGCCCGACCGCAATCGGTCGAACCCGTGCTCGATCGGGACGTCCCGCGCGTTCCGCCGGACGGAGGGGGGCCGAGGTCCGAGGGCGACCAGCCCGGCGTCGGCAACGTCGGGCAGGTCGCCGAAGAGATCGACCGCGTCGGGGAGCTCGACCGCGGGGGCGCGGGCCAAGCTCGCCTCCCACGCCGTGGCGAGGAGCGTCCAGCCGTCCTCGTCGAACCCGAAGCACGGTCGGCGGCCGGCGCGGCCGATCGGGACGGCGCCCGTGAGAAGGAACGAACTCCCCATCCCTAGCCTCGTTCGACCAGGGTGACGGTCGCGCTCGCGCCGGACCCCCCGACGTTGTGCGCGAGGGCCCGTTCGACCCCGGCGATCTGCCGCGCGTCGGCGGTGCCGCGAAGCTGGTGGAACAGCTCGAAGAGCTGGCTCACCCCGGTCGTCCCGATCGGGTGCCCCTTCGCCTTCAACCCGCCGTCGGGGTTGATCGGAAGGGCGCCGCCCTTCGCGGTCGCTCCCGAGAGCGTGAGATCGATCGCGCCGAGAGGGGGGGCGAGGCCGAGGTCCTCGAGCGCGAGGAGCTCCGCGATCGTGAAGCAATCGTGCACTTCGGCGGCCTGGACCCGGTCGGGGGCCCATCCCGCGCGTTCGTACGCCTCGTGGGCGGCGGCGCGGCTCGCGCCGAACTCGAGCAACGATGGCCGCTCCTGGATCGCCAGCGTGTCGGAGGCGGCCCCGACGCCGCGCAGGAGGACCGGGGTGTCGGTGTAGCGTCGCGCCACCTCCTCGCGGGCGAGGAGCAGCGCCGCCGCTCCGTCCGACACCGGGCAGCAATCGTAGAGGCCGAGCGGATCGGCGACCCGCGGCGACGCGTCGACCTCCTCCGGTCGCACGACCTTGCGGAGGTGCGCCTTCGGATTGCGCGCCCCGTTCTCGTGGTTCTTGACGGCGACCCGCGTGAGCGCCTCCCGGGTCCGCGGCCGCTCGTCGGCGTAGCGCGAGGCGAGGAGGCCGTAGACCCCCGCGAACGTGAGCCCGGAGGAGCGCTCCCACTCCGTGTCGCCCGACACGCCGAGCCAATACCGGCGGCGGGCGTTCGGGCTGTCGGTCATCTTCTCGACGCCCGCGACGAGCGCAACGTCCCGGGACCCTCCTTGGAGGGCGCGAACCGCGGCGCGCACCGCGTACCCGCCCGAGGCGCACGCGTTCTCGACGCGCGTGATCGGCACGCCGACGAGCCCGGTCGCCTCCGCCAGGACGGCGGAGGAGTTGCCGATCTGCCACCCCCCGAAGCCGAGCGTGGCGAGAAACCCCTCCTGGACGTCGTGGGGGCCGAGGCCGCGATCGACGCTCTGGACCGCCTCCCGGACCGCTTCGCCGAGCAAGGCCCGGGGTCCGTCGGGGAGCGCGCCGAACCGGGTGTGACCCGCGCCGATGATCGCGACCCGCTCGCCCCGGGGAGCCATGGTGGTCGGCGGGGGCGAAGCGCGAGGTGCTATAAGGCCGGAGCCGGGTTCGCCTCGCGTGACGTCCGAGCCTCCCCTGGTGGTCGGGATTTCGGGGGCGAGCGGCGCCCCGATCGCCGTGAGCGCGCTGCGGGCCCTGCGAGCGGCCCACGTTCCGGTGGCGCTCGTCCTGTCGCGCGGGGGGGAGCTCGTCCTCCGGGAGGAGGCGCACCTCGACCGATCCGACCTCGCGCCGCTGGTCGAGACGATCTACGAGGAAGGGGACGTGGCGGCGCCGATCGCGAGCGGCTCCCGGCCGACGCGCGGGATGGCCGTCGTGCCGTGCTCGTCGAACTCGCTCGCGAGGATCGCGCTGGGCCTCGGGGAGACCCTGCTCGTCCGGGCGGCTCACGTCCACCTGAAGGAGCGGCGCAAGCTCGTCCTGGTGCCGCGGGAGACGCCGCTCTCGACGATCCAGCTCGAGCATATGGCGCGGCTGAGCGAGCTCGGCGTCGTGATCCTGGACGCATCGCCGCCGTACTATCTCGGCTTCACGACGATCGCGGAGGCGACCGATTTCCTTGCCGGGAAGCTCCTCGACCAGTTCGGGATCCCCCACCGCCTCTACCGGGGCTGGAAGGAGGAGGGCGGGAGGAGCGCGTGAACGGGTCCTCCGACGAGCCCGCGACGACCCGCTTCCCGATCCCGCTGGTCGGGACCGCCTGCCTGCTCGCGGTCCTCATCGTGCTCACCCCCGTGCTCGTCACCGGCGGCGCGGCCGGGGGGACGCTCGTGACGCAGGCCGAGCTCTACGTCGATCACCCCTCCACGACCGCCAACACGAGCTTTCTCGTCTCGGCCCTCGGCAACGTGCGCTACGCCGCGATCGACATCGGCCTCAATCTCAGCTACCCCGCCGGGGGCGCCGCCTCCGATCTGGTCTGGGGCCACTGGACGAACCAGACCGACACGATCGGCGCCTACGTGGTGACGTCGAGCCCGCACGTGGCGGTGAACATCACGGTCGCCTACCGGGAAGGGAACGGCGACCTCGTGCGGTACTTCGGCATCGTGGGGGTCGCCTACGATCTGGCGGCGGGGACGATCCAGCTCTACGCGCTCTCCCCCGGGATCTCGGTGCCGAGCGGGCCGATCCCGACCTCCTCGGCGATGCTCCCCGTCTTAATCCCGCTCGATTACCTCGGCACCGGGGGGCTCCCCACGTGAAGGCGTCGCGCCCGTTCCTCTACTTCTGGATCGTCGTCGTCGTCGCCCTCCTCGTCGTCGAGATCGCCGAGGTCACCCAGGTGTTCACGCTGCCGATCCAGTCGGTCGTCGGCAACCCGATCGCGTTCGTCTTCGCCCTCACCTTCACGACCGTGCTCGCGCTGGTCGGGGCGATCTTCATCGGCCTGTACATCTCGCAGCGGTGGCTGAGCACGCGCGACTTCACGCCGTTCGAGGTCGAGATGCTCCGGATGCGCGAAGAGGTCGCCGCGATGCGCCGCTCGGTCGAGGCCCTCGAACGGGAGCGGGCCTCCGCCCCGGCGGAGGAGCGGCGACGCCCGTGAGGATCCCGGTCGTCGACAACGGGGGGCAGTGGACCCACCGCGAGTGGCGGGTCCTTCGCGACCTTGGCGTCGAGACCGAGATCGTGCCGAACACCCGGCCGCTCGCGGAGATGCGGGCCGACGCGGTCGTCCTCTCGGGCGGGGCGCTGAGCCTCGAAGGAACGGAGACGCCGCTCGGCGCGGTCGCCGGGTGGATCGACGACGCGTCGATCCCGATCCTCGGCATCTGCGTCGGCCACCAGTTCCTCGGCCGCCACTTCGGCGGCCGCGTCGTGCGCGGCGCCCCGGAGTTCGGCCGCGTGGAGGTGGTCGTCGACGCCCCCGAGCACCCGCTCTTCGCGGGGCTCTCCTCGCCGTTCCACGCGTGGACGAGCCACAACGACCAGGTCGTCGAGCCCCCGCCCGGGTGGATCGCGCTCGCCCACTCCTCGGGGTGCCGGATCCAAGCGATGGCCCACCCGACCCGGCCGATCTGGGGCGTCCAGTTCCACCCCGAGGTCGAGCCCACGGAGCACGGCGTCGAGATCTTCCGCCGCTTCGTCGCCGCCGCCGAACGTACGCGCGAGGGCGATAAGTAAGACCGACCGCTCCCCGGACGACCATGCGGATGCGACATGCTTCGGGGATTCGCGAGCGCGACCTCTCGGACCTCGCGCGACGCCTCCGCGAGAGCGCGGACCCGCTCCTCCCGAAGCTGACCGCGGAGTGCCCGACCGAGCGGTTCGAACGGCTGCGCCGCGAGCTCGAGGACGTCCGGGAGAATCGCGACGACGAGCGCCGCCTCGAGCGGATGAGCCGCTGGGGGGACCCGATGGTCCGCGCCTACGCCGGGCTCCTCAAATTCCACCTCGAACCCGAGATGCCGGCCCTGCTCACGCTCCCGGTCGGGGGGAGCGAGATCGCCTTTGCGCCGCTCGGTCGGGCGACCCCCGAAGCGGAGGTCGCCGTCCAGCACTCCGAGGACCCGTCGCGCTTGCTCCTCGGCTACCTCGACTGGGCGCGGAAGGGCTACCACTTCTTCGCGACGCCCAACCATCTCTGGTGCTCGGGGAAGGACCCGACCCCGCCGGGGGAGGTCGTCGCGGCCCGGATCGCCGAGCTCCCGTACCGGTTGGTCCCCGACGCCGACGCGACCCACTACCTCTGCTCCCACCTCTCCGCGAAGGAACCGCGGCCGTACGTCGAGGTCGCCTGGCCCGGCGCCACGAAGACCTTCCGCGTCTGCCGCAAGTGCGTGAAAGGGGAGCGCCAGCTCCTCAGCTCGCTGACCGAGGGGACCGCCGTTCCCGACCCGGAGGCGGAGTTCCCCGCCCGCGTCGACCTGAACGTCCTCTGCCATGGGGGCAAAGAGTGCGTGCACGCCTCCCTCCCCGAGGTGTCGCGCGGCGTCCGCCGCGGCTACGTCCTCGGCCGCCTCTCCGACGCCCAGTTCCTCTCCGCCTACCTCGAGGAGCTCCGCCCGGTGCTCGAAGGGGCCCGGCGGCCGACGTACGTCGCCGGCGGGGTCTGTTTCGGGGCGGACCGGGAGAAGTTCCTGGACGCGCTGCATCCGAGCCGGGTCGAGCGGCGAGCGCTCGACGCCGCCCTCTCCGACGAGGGAGGGCTCTTCGAGATCGACGACGCCACCGCGAGCAAGGCGCTCGAGCGGCTGTGGGGCTCGCACGCGGAAGCGATCGTCGAGTCGATCGTCCACGACCCGAACGAGGCGCGGCGCTACCTGGACGAGGGACGTCATGCCCCGGGGCGGGTCGCGGAGCTCCTCAAGCGGGCGCAGAAACGCTCCGAAGAGCGCGAGCTCCTCGATGCGCTTCCGCAGTACGCCCGCCTCGCGCGCGAGGCCGCCTACGTCGACGGGGTCGCTCGCGCCTACCGGACGCACGGACCGATCGGGGCGGAGCGGATCGCGGTCCAGAACCTGCCGCACCAGGGGAAGGAGCGCGGGCTCGCCTACGGGCTCCTGCTCGCGCTAGGCCGCGCCGGCTCCCACGCCTGGCAGTTCACCGATTCCGAGAAGGAGTTCGGCCACTC
This sequence comes from Thermoplasmata archaeon, assembly GCA_021848165.1. Classification (GTDB taxonomy): domain Archaea; phylum Thermoplasmatota; class Thermoplasmata; order Lutacidiplasmatales; family UBA184; genus Lutacidiplasma. The sequence goes on along the minus strand of JAJZMW010000119.1, from coordinate 3,662 downwards.
GCTCGAGGGGCACGCCGCGGAGCTGCTGCGCGCCTCGTCGGACGAATACCACACCGCGCTCGACCGCCTCTTCCACGCCGCGGGCGTCGCCGACTGGGGTCAGCGCGCCGGCTGACGGCCCGCCCGCGCGACGGGCGGTCGCGGGAGCCGCGCGAGCGCCTCCTCTTCCTCGAAGTGGAGCGGCGGGGCCGGCACGAGGAGGCAATGCATCGGCTCCCCGAAGTCGCCGGCCTCGACCTCCGGGCGGGAGCCGTACCACGCCGCGGCCGAGTCGGTCCCGATCCGCGCGAGGACGACCAGGGAGCGGTCGAGCGGAAGGCGCTCGCCGGCCGGATCGCGCTCCCGCACGATCCGGGCCGCCTCGTTGGCGGTGAGGAATCGGTGGCTGCCCGGGTCGAGGTCGAGCAGGACCAGCGTGTGGAGACCCGCGGCGAGGTTCGCGCGGATCCCCTCGAGGAACGAGGTCGGGCGGAACCGGTCGCTCGGGAACGGGACCGAGACGACCCGCCCGAAGCGGTACGGCGTCAACCCCGAGAAGCCGGGGGCGGCGCTCAGGATGCTCGCGTGCGGCAGGTAGCCGATCCGATGACCGGCCCGCTCCGCCGCCAGGCGGAGCGCCACGTGGGTCGTCGCGGAGAACGGGTCGCCGGGCGTGACGAAGGCGACCCGTCCGTTGGCGGGGATCGCCGCGAGGATCCGTCGCTCCCCTTCGACCTCCTCCCGGGAGAGCCGGTCGATCGGGCGAGCGATCTCCGCCGCGAGGCGGTCGAGAGCGCCGCTCGCCCAGACCGCGGTGTACTCTTCCGCGAAGACCCGATCCGCCTCGCGCAGGAGCGCGAGGGCCCGCCGACCGAGGTCCCGCTCGTCGCCGAGACCGAGCCCGACGAACCAGAGCTCGCCCATCGTCCGGGGGAGCGGCTCAGCTCCGGAGGGCGAGGACGGGGCACGGAGCGCGACGGAAGAGCTCCTCGAGGAACGGCCGGGTCAGGAGCGGCGGTCCCTCGTTCGCGGCGTGCTCCTCCCCGACAACAAGAAAGCCGTACCGCTCGCGCGCCGCGCTCTGGAGGATCAACTGCGCGTGGTGGCGGCGCCGGGAGAGGAGGGCGGCGCTGACGAACGAGTGACGGTGGACGGTCGGCACGTTGCGCGCCGTCCGGTCCCCGCTCCCCTCCGACACCGCCTCGCCGCTCGCCCCGAGCGCGAGGGTCACGACCGGGATCCCGCCGCGGCGCAGCGCGATCTCCTCGGCGAGGCGCATCACCCGCGGCGGCGCCGGCCCGTGGATCGAGGGGACGAGGACCCGCGGGACCTTGGGGCTCGCGAGGGCCAGGCGGTTGAGGATGAGGACGTCGGCCCGCGCGTGATGGAGGATCCCGCTCACGGTGTGGCCGACGAACGGATTGCGGCTCCGCTTGTCGCCGCCGAGGCTCATCACGATCCCGTCGACCTGGTGCGACTCGACGCTCTCGAGGATCTCTCCGGGGACGTCGACGCTCGCCCGCACCTCCGGCTCGACCCGCACGTCCAGGACGGCGGCGACCTCGTGCGCGGGGACGACCAGGTTCACGCTCGCGCGCCACTCGCGCGTGACCTCGGGCATCGTCGTCGTCGGGATCACGTGGAGCATCCGGATCTCGCCGTCGGCGTCGAGAAGGGACGCGGCGAAGCGGATCATCGGCTCGACCTCGGCGGCGGTCTTGACCGGGACGAGCAGGTGGCGGTACACGGCGCTCAGTACCCCCCGATCCCGAACGTCTCGAGCACGGTCACGTCGAGCATCGGCACGTTGACGACCGTGGTCCCGAAGACCCCGTAGATCGCCGGCTGGATCGCGGCGTTCACGAGGGTCAGGAGCTCGCCCGTCACGGCGGGGAGGGGGGTGTGGGTCAGGTTCGCGATCGCGAGGGCGACCCGCGGGACCTGGATGAGCACCCCCGCCGGTACGAGGAACGGGTCGGTGCTCGAGAGCGACGGGCTGACGAGATCGAGCGGGAGGCTCTCGTTGAGCGAGAGGTTCCAGTCGACCTGGAGGTAGTGGATCGTGGCGTTGAGCCAGGCGGCGAGGGCCGGATCGCTCGGGCCGTAGAAGTCGGCGGCCCCCTGGGTCGTGTTGTAGTCGGTGAGCGAGATCCGGTCCCAGAAGAGGTAGGGGAGGCTCGTGTTCTGCCCGACGTACTCGGAGCCGATCACCGTGCCGTTCGGCGAGGTGATCAGGGAACCGTCGGCGCCCTTCGGATTCAGGAGCTGGGCGATGCCCGTCACGGCGAGGGGATAGGCAACGCCGAGTATGAGGACTCCGACGAGCAGGAGAGCGACCGTCGCGCGGACGTGCGTGCGGGCCCGCATCGGCGGAGCGCGGTCGAGGACGACGCGCTCGCGGCGCGGCGCCGTCGCGGAGGCCGGCGGCGGGGTCGGGCGCGGGAGGTCGTCCGGGGAAGGGTCGATCACGCTAGAGCCCTCCGAGCGGCAGGATCTGGTGGAGGAACGCCGCCGCCCCGAGCCCGAAGGAGGTCGACGCCCCCCAGGCGATCGCGAGGTAGACGAGCTTGATGCCGACGAAGGCGCTCACGAGCCCCCCGACCCCGTAGAGGACCAGGTTCCGCCGGAGCAGATCGATCGCCGGGCTCGGCCGGAACCGCACGCCGAAGATCGCGAGCGGGATCAGGAGCGGGATGATGAGCGCGTTGAAGGCGAGCGTCGCGAGGACCGCGAGCTCGGGGTTCCCGAGGCCGAGGATGTTGAGCGGCGCGATCCCGGCGATCGCCGCCCCCGAGGCGGTCAGGAAGATCGCCGGGAGGACGGCGAAGTACTTCGCCACGTCGTTCGTGATCGTGAAGGTCGTCAGCGCGCCGCGGGTGATCAGGAGCTGCTTGCCGATCGAGACGATCTCGATCAGCTTGGTCGGGTCGTTGTCGAGATCGACCATGTTGCCGGCCTCCTTCGCCGCGCTCGTGCCGCTGTTCATCGCGAGGCCGACGTCGGCCTTCGCGAGCGCGGGGGCGTCGTTCGACCCGTCGCCGCTCATCGCGACGAGGTGGCCGAGCGACTTCTCCCGCTCGATGATCGTGAGCTTGGTCTCGGGCTTCGCCTCGGCGATGAACTCGTCGACCCCGCTCTCCCGCGCGATCGCGGCGGCGGTGATGCGGTTGTCGCCGGTGCACATGATCGTGCGGATCCCCATCGTCTTGAGCTCGCGGATCCGGTCGCGGATCCCGGGCTTGATGATGTCCTTCAAGACGACGATCCCGAGGAGCCGCCGATCGGCGGCGATCAGGAGCGGCGTCATCCCCTCCCGCGCCGCCGCGCGCGCGTGCTCGCGGAGCTCGGGCGGCATCGAGGCGCCGTACTTCTCCATCGCGTCGATCGACCCCTTGTAGTACTCGGGCCCCCCGGCGATGGCGATGCCGCTCATCCGGCGCTCGGCGGTGAACGGCATCACGGTGTAGCGGTTCGCGTCGAGGCGGGGCGCCGTCCCGCCGCGCCGGGCGGCGAGGCGCACGATCGACCGGCCCTCGGGAGTGTCGTCGAGGCTCGAGGAGAGCAGGGCCCCCGTCAGGAGCTCGGCGGGGGGGACCCCCGGCGCCTCGATGAACTGCGTCGCGAGCCGGTTCCCGACGGTGATCGTCCCCGTCTTGTCGAGGATCAGCACGTCCAGGTCCCCC
>JAJZMW010000003.1 GCA_021848165.1 Thermoplasmata archaeon | reverse complement strand
GAAGATCAAGCGGGACGCCGAGGCGTTCCTCGGCGACAAGGTCGAGAAGGCGGTGATCACCGTCCCCGCGTACTTCAACGACAACCAGCGCCAGGCGACGAAGGACGCCGGCCGGATCGCGGGGCTCGACGTCGTCCGCATCATCAACGAACCGACCGCGGCCAGCCTCGCCTACGGTCTCGACAAGGCCGGAAAGACCCAGAAGATCATCGTCTTCGACCTCGGGGGCGGAACGCTCGACGTCACGATCATGGACTTCGGCGAGGGGGTCTTCGAGGTCCTCTCCACGAGCGGCGACACGCAGCTCGGCGGCACCGATATGGACAACACGATCACCGATTGGATCGTCGGCGAGTTCCGCAAGGACTCGGGCATCGACGTTCGATCGGACAAGATGGCGATGCAGCGCGTCCGGGACGCCGCGGAGAAGGCGAAGATCGAGCTCTCCTCGACGCTCGAGACGCAGATCAACCTCCCGTTCTTGAGCGCGACCTCCGACGGGCCGAAGCATCTAACGCTCACCCTCGGTCGCGCGAAGCTCGAAGAGCTCCTCCGGCCGATCATCGAGCGGTGCCGCCCCCCCGTCGTGCAGGCGATCCAGGACGCGAAGCTGACCAAGGAGCAGATCGACCGCATCGTGCTCGTCGGCGGGCCCACGCGGATGCCGATCGTCCAGAAGTTCCTCGAATCCAGCCTCGGGCGCCCGATCGAGCGCGGAGTCGACCCGATGGAATGCGTGGCGATGGGCGCCGCCGTCCAGGGCGGCGTGCTCGCGGGAGAGGTCAAGGACGTCCTCCTCCTCGACGTCACCCCTCTGAGCCTCGGGGTCAAGACCCTCGGCGGCGTCTTCACGCGCCTGATCGACCGGAACACCACGATCCCCACGCACAAGAGCCAGACGTTCACCACGCCGTCCGACAGCCAGTCGACGGTCGAGATCGAGGTCTTTCAGGGAGAGCGCCCGATCGCCGACGACAACGTCGGCCTCGGGAGCTTCCTGCTCACCGGGATCCCGCCCGCGCCCCGCGGCGTCCCTCAGATCGAGGTCTCCTTCGACATCGACGCGAACGGGATCCTGAACGTCTCCGCGAAGGACAAGGCGAGCGGGCGGCAGCAGGGGATCACGATCTCCGCCTCCAACAAGCTCGGGAAGGAGGAGATCGACAAGATGGTCAAGCAGGCCGAGCAGTTCGCCGCCCAGGACCGGGAGCGCGCGGAGGGGATCGAGGCCCGCAACCGGGCGGAGTCGCTCGCCTACGAAGCGGAGCGGTTGCTCTCCGACCAGAAGGAGAAGATCCCCGAGGCGATGGCGAGCGACGTCCGCGCGAAGATCGCGGCGCTCCGCGAGATCTTGGCCTCCACCTCCGCCGGTCGCGAGGAGATCCAGGCGAAAGCCGCCGATCTCACGAAGGCGCTCCACGCGGCCTCCCAGCACCTCTACGCGCCCGGCGGGGGCTCCGCGCCCGGTGACGCACCGCCGGCCGCCGCGCCGGGGTCGCCGCCGGGGGACGAACCGCCGGCGGCTCCCCCGGAGGACGGGGCGGTCGACGCCGACTTCAAGGTCGTGGACCCGAAGGCTCCGGACGGAACGAAGTCGGGGTAGATCGCGCGGCCGGCTCCGCGCGCCCTCGGGGGGTCGAAGCTTCGCACGGAGTCCAAGAATCGTCCCGCACGACGGAGCCATTGGCTATCTCCCTCTCGTCGGTTCGCGGGTCCGATGATGGCCCATCGCGGGAAGCCTCGAGCGACAGTCGGACTCGCGTCGATCGCGGTCGTGCTCACCGTCGTCATGGGGGCCCTAGTGCTGGGCCCGACGCTCGGTGCCGTTGCGGCGGCACCGGCGACGGCGCCCTCCCTTGCGACGGCGGGCGACGGGCACGCGGGCGGCAACGACTCCGGAAACGTGTCGAACGTCACGATCTACGGGCACGATGACCGGGGCCAGTACATCGGCAACGTGACGTACGGCTTCGTGGTCAACATGACCGCGACGAACACGAGCGCGAACGTCACGGCGGTCGCTCTGGAGGAGACCTACGGAATCTCGCTCCACGTGACGTACTGCCGACCGACCTGCGCCCAGCCCCGCACCGTGGTGAACTTCACCTACGTCGCCTTCGAACAGCACGACGTCTTTGCGAACGTCACCACGGCGGCGAACGTCACCCTCCGTTCCAACGACACGACGAGCGTGGTCGCCGCGTGGGGGCTGCTCAACTCCTCCCGCACGACCCGCGCCCGGGCGACCGAGTCGGTGACCGGGTTCGGGCCGCGCTTCGAGATCGCGGACGAGAACGGGACATCGAACGGCACCGCGCGCTACTCGGTCCAGGCGTCGGCCGAGTACCGCGCCAACTCGAGCGTCGCCTTCTCCACTCCGCTCGGCCTCGCCCCGCTCGGTTCGCTCGCGCCGGGGATGGCCTGGACGTCGAGCGCCGCCTATACGGGCGGCTCCAACTGGGCCGCCCAAGGGTCGATCAACGTGACCGTCGGCAACCGGTCGTCCGAGATCCCCTTCTCCGCCGCGGCGTCGGTCGGCCCCCTCGGAGGGACCGTGACGCTGCGGGGATCGGCCGGCCGCGATTTCGAAGAGTCGCACGTGGGCGCGGTGACGCCCGTCGAGTACGACCTGAGCACCGAGCGCCTCGCGATGACGGGGCCGTTCGCCATCGGCGTGGCGGTTCCCGATGGGTGGGGTGACTCGTTCGGGGGCGCCTGGCAAGCGTTCCGCTTCGCCGGCGGGATCGCCCAGTTCGGGCCGGCGCTCTTGACCCCGCACGGAGGTGGCCTCGGCCGCTTCCAAGGCTCGCGCATGAACTTCGACGCTTCGATCGCAACGACGATGCTCGGGCCGGGGAGCTCGAGCGACGGTTCGCTCGCCGCGGCGAACCTCTCGGGGGAGCCGATGACCGCGGCGCAGGCCGCGGCGACCGGCTCCTGTCTCCAAAGCGGGACGTGCGCGTCGCCGGGGAGCGGGTTGCCGTCGCCCGGGCTCGGTACGGGGACGGGCCCGATGGCCTTCTCCAGCGGCCTCGGCGCGCTCCTCGTCGCCTCCGCGATCGTGGCGGCGGCCGCCGCCGTCGGCGCCGTCCTCGCCTTCGGACGCCGGGGGCCCAAGCCTCCGACGCACCTGGGAGGCTAAGGCCGGTCGACCAACGGCGGCCCGCCGGGCTCCGGCCGCCCGGACGGCGCACCGGGGCCGACCGTGTCCCGTGGCGAGCGGCGCCCGAACGCGCTCGAAGGGGGGAGCTGCCCCCAGGCTCCACGTTATCTAGAGGGGGGTCTGGGGTCCGGTGCGACCATGCCGGAAAGTTGCCCGGATTGCGGTACCCCGATCGAACTCGTCTCGCAGCCGGTCACGGCGCGCTCCGGCTCGTGCGCCGCGTGCGGTCGCATCTACATGGTATTGGAAGGCGCCAAGGCTCCCGAAGCCGGGGCCGGCACGCCGGCCGCCTCGGAGGATTCGGACGCTCCCGCGTGCGAATCGTGCGGCTCGACGCTGCGATTCGAAGCGCGGGGTCCGGGCGGGTTCCGCTCGGTCTGCCCGGGATGCGGAACTCGGGTCGAATACGTGCGCTCGGATGCCCCCGATCGGCCGATGCGGAGCCGCGCCCCCCCGGCGGGCGCGGGGGCGAACAGCCGGCCCTGCCGCGAGTGCGGGGGACCTCTTCAATTCACGACGAACCCCGACGGGAGCGTCACCGGTGAGTGCGCCTCCTGCGGCAACCGTTTCACCATGCCCCAGCGGCGGGACGATCGTCGCGGGGGACCCCCCGGCCGGTTCGGACGGGGCGGGCCGCCGAGCCGCTTCGGGAGCCGCGGGGGCCGTGGTCCGTGGGAGGACCGACGGGGCGGAGGCGGCGGACCTCGCCGCTTTGGGGGCTATCAGGGGCGCCGGGACCGGGACGAAGGCTCCTCGTCCGGGGACGAACCCGATCGCTCGGAGTACCGTCGTCGCCGTCGCCCTCGCGACGAGTGAGTCGGATCCGAGCCGGAACGGATCGGGCGCTGGGCGTTCGGGCTCGGAGTTGCGGACCGGGCGGCGGGTCCCCGCGCGATTCGATCGAGCGGGGTGCCGGGGCACCCAGCGTAGCGACAAGAGTATTCCGTGGCCGTTTCGATGGCGCCGAGGAGGGTCATGGCGAGCGAGCGGGCGCCGGTCCTCGTCGTAGGGGCGACCGGGTTCGTCGGCCGGAAGCTGGTCCAGGAGCTCGCCAACGGCGGAGTCCCCGTCCGCGCGTTGGTGCGGGACCCCGAGCGCGCACGGCGCCTGCTGCCCGCCGGGGTGCGCCTAGTACCCGGCGAGCTTCTGGCGCCCGCCACGCTCCGGCCCGCGCTGGCCGGCGTCCCGGTGGCGTACTATCTCGCGCATTCGATGACCTCGGTCCGACCCGGGGAGGACTTCCGCGCGCGGGATCGGATCGCCGCCGAGCACTTTGTCACGATCGCGGGGGAGATGGGCCTGGAGCGGATCGTCTACGTCGGGGGCCTCGGCGACGATCTCCCCGGTCGCTCGGCCCACCTCGCGAGCCGGCAGGAGGTGGGGCGGATCCTCGAGCGAGGTCCCGCCCAGCTCACGCAGCTCCGAGCGGCGTTGGTGGTGGGCGAGGGCGGTTCGTCGTTCGAGATGCTGGTCCAGCTCGTCGAGCGGCTCCCGCTCATGGTGTGTCCGACCTGGATCGGCACGCGATGCCAGCCGATCGATCGCGACGACCTCGTGCGGTATCTGGTCGGCTGCCTCGAGGAGAGCGCGACCGTCGGCCGCCGCTTCGATGTCGGCGGCCCGGGGGTCTATCGGTACGCCGAGCTCATGGGGATCGTGGGCGACCGCCTCGGCGCTCGCTCTCGCTTGGTGGTCGCGCCGGTCCTCTCCCCCCATCTCTCCGCGCACTGGGTCGGGTTGATCACCGACGTCCCGTCCGACCTGGCCCGGGACCTGGTCGAGGGGATGCGCGTCGACGTCGTCTGTCGCGACGATCGGATCCGCGAGATCCTGCCCGGCCCGTTGCGCTCGTTCCCGGCCGCTCTGGAGGCGGCTCTCCAGCGGCGTCGACCGCGACCCCGGCGGGCCCGCCAGTGGCTCACGAGGGCATTCGACGTTCTCCCTCCCGAGAGCGGTCTCTGGGACCCGTTCCGCGCGTTGCGAAGGATCGGCGCGTGACGCGCCCAGGCGCGCATCGCTCTCTCCGATAAGCGGGGTCGCTCGAACCGGGTTGACGGGGTCGCTCCCGGGGTCTCGGCGGCGCCGGGGCGCGCCATCATCTCCCTGTCGGGGCTGCCGGGAGCGCGATGCTCGGAGCCACGACCGCCCCCGTCGCGCACGAGGGGCTGACCGACGCCGAGGTCCTGCGTCAACGGGCCCGCTTCGGCTTCAACGAGGTGGCGGAGGTTCACGAACGGGAGATCGTGCGCCTGGGGCGAAAGTTCGTCGGTCTCGTCCCGGGGATCCTCGAGGTGACGCTCGCGATCGAGCTCGGGCTCGGTCGCTGGATCGATGCCACGCTCATCGCGGCTCTGCTGCTGTTCAACGCGCTGCTGAGCTTCTTCCAAGAGGGGCACTCCCAGCGGGCCGTCGCGCTGCTCAAGGAGCGCTTGCCGCTGCTCGTGCGCGTCGCCCGGGACGGGCGATGGGTCCAGCGCCCGGCCCGAGAGCTCGTTCCGCTCGATCGCATCGAGCTGCACCAGGGCGACCGGGTCCCCGCCGATGGGCGGGTGGTCGGGGGCGACGGTCTCCGGATCGATCAGTCGGTCGTCACGGGCGAATCCCTGGCGGTGGACGTCGAAATCGGGGGCACCGTCCTGGCGGGGACGACGGTCGTCCACGGCGCCGCGACGGTCGAGGTCGCGGCGACCGGCCCCCACACGACCTTCGGCCGCACGACCGAGATCATTCAGAGCGCCGCCGCGCCGGGCCGCCTCGAGATGCTCGTCGTGGGTCTGGTCCGCTATCTGATGTACTTCGACGTCGCCCTGCTCGCGATCGCGCTCGGCTACGCCGCTCTGGCCGGGCTCTCTTGGGCGGAGATCGTTCCGTTCGCGTTGATCATGCTCGTCCTCGCGATCCCGGTCGCCCTACCGGCGACGTTCACCCTCGCGAACGCAATCGAAGCGGTGACCCTCGCGGACGAGGGCGTCCTGGTGACGGGTCTGGCGGCGGTGCAAGAAGCGGCGACGATGACCACGATCGTCATGGACAAGACCGGCACGCTGACCGAGAATCGGCTCGCGGTGGCCGACCTCGATCCCGAGCCCGGCCGGTCCGCCGACGAGCTGCTGCGGTGGGCGCTCACGTCGAGCGATCCGGCGACGCAGGATCCGATCGACCTCGCCATCGCCGCTCGAGCGAGCGCGGACGCCGTGCCCCCCCTCGATGTCGTCCGGCGGGTTCCCTTCGATCCCGCGCTCAAACGCTCCGAGGCGGTGGTTCGAACGCTCGAGGGCGCCGAGATCCGGGTGCTGCTCGGCGCCCCGGAAACGCTCGCCACGGAGGCCGGCACCGCGATCCCCGGTCTCCGCCCCCGCATCGAGCTCCTCGCGTCGCGGGGAGATCGGGTGCTCGGCGTCGCCGTCGGTCCGCCGCAGCGGCTGGCGTTTCTCGGCCTGCTGGGCCTGCGAGACACGTTGCGTCCCAGCTCGGCTCCGGTGATCGCCGGACTTCAGCGCGCCGGCATCCGGGTCGTGATGGCCACCGGCGACACGGTCGCGACGGCGCGCACGATCGGCCGGCAGCTCGGGCTCCGGGGGGAGGTCGCCGCACGGGAGTCGCTCCCCGGGGCGGCGGCCGGCTCCGAGATCCTCGCGGGGGTCCTCCCCGAGGACAAGTTCGAGATCGTCCGGACGCTCCAGTCGGCCGGCGAGGTCGTCGGCATGACCGGCGACGGGGTCAACGATGCCCCGGCGATCCGGCAGGCGGACGTGGGCATCGCGATGCCGAACGCCACGGACGTGGCGAAGTCCTCGGCGCGCATCGTGCTGACCCGGCCCGGCATCGAAGGGATCGCCGCGGCGGTCCGATCGGGTCGCCGCGTCTACCGCCGGCTCGAGACCTACACGCTCGTGAAGACGACGAAGGTGCTGGAGTTCGTGACGTTGCTCTCGATCGGGCTCGTCGTCTCGGGCGATCTCGCGAGCACGCCCACGCTGATGATCTTCCTGGTCTTCGCGAACGACTTCGTCACGATGTCGCTCGCGAGCGACCGGGCGACGGGATCGACCGGTCCGAATCGCTGGAACGTCCGGGCGTTGGTGGGCGTCTCCGCCGTCCTCGGGGTCGTCTGGCTGGCGCTCTCCTTCTCGGTCTTCCTCGTTCCCCTCTGGATCCTCGGGGTTCCGCTGAGCGCGGTCCAGACGCTCGTCTTCGTGACGCTCGTCTACTCCGCCCAAGCGACGGTCTACCTCGTTCGAACGGGCGGCTCGCTCTGGTCGGACCGGCCGGGGCGCTACGTGGCGGCGAGCACGATCGGAGTGGTCGCGGGGGTGACGATGCTCGCCCTCTTCGGGATCGGAATGTCGGCGGCCCCCGCCGAGATCCTGGCGGTGATCGGTGCGGCGGTCGTCGGGCTTACGCTCCTGCTCGATCCGCTCAAGCGCCGGCTCCTGCGCGTGCTGTCGGGAGCGGATCCCGGCCCCGGCGCGAGACCGCCGGCCGCTCCCCCGGATCCCGCTCCGTAACGACCGGTCCCTCCGCCGGCCCGACGGGCCGCCGGCGCGGGGAGCGGACGCGCTTGCCCGGCGGCCGGGGGCGAACATCCTGCGATGGGCGGCCCCCACGGTCGAAGATCGGCCGTCCTCTCCCGGAGCGGGGAGGGCGTCGGTCGTCGTGGCGCACCGGTTCCGGGCGAGCGGTGTGGTGAGGACGGCCGGAACGCGAGGATCGGCCGGTCAGCCTCCGGACGGAGATGGTGCGGGCTCCCTGCTCGGGCTCTCGGTGTCCCGCGTGCGGCGCTTCGTACGGGCCCATGCCCGGCTTCGCGAATCGGGCGGGCCTGCGCTCGCGGCCCCCGCGCCGGCTCCCCTCACCCGGCCGGCGCACGCCGAGGGTTCGGATGGGCCGGATTCCCATGTCGCGGGGCGGATCCTTCGGATCGGGGGCGGGGGGCGGTGCCTCTTCGGGGCGGGCCTCCTCGTCGCGGACCTCCTCGTCGCGCCGACCCCTATCGCCCCCGCCGTCGGGCGCCCGCCGCAGTTCGGTCGGCAGGACTCCCGGGTCCGCCGTCCGGGCCCAACCCGAGCGCCGGCCGGGCGGCCGGCGGAGCGAACTTGTCGATCGCCGCCCTGGTGCTCCGGCTCCTCGGGATCCTGCGCCGGGGCGGCTGCGCCGAAAGCGCGCGCCTCCCTCGCCTCGAGTCCCGATCCACCTCGGAACGACGAAAACATCCGGGGACGTGATCGTTGACGAGGCCGACGGCCTGCATCCACGCGTAGACGATGACCGGTCCGACGAAGCGGAACCCGCGCCGGCGCAGTTCCGCGGAGAGCGCCGTGGACGTTCGGTTCCGGTCGATCGGACGTCCGGTCCCTCGGCGCGGCGCGCCTCCGACGTACCCCCAGACGAACTTGGCGAACGGGAGCCCCGCCCGCTCCATCGCCAGCATGGCGCGCGCGCCGTCGATCGTCGCTACGATCTTGGCCCGAGATCGGACGATCCCGGGATCCCGCAGCAACCGCCGCACGTCTCGCTCCGTGAAGCGCGCGACCCGGGTCGGGTCGAAGCCGGCGAACGCCCGCCGGAAGGCGGCTCGCTTGCGCAAGATCGTCCGCCACGAGAGGCCGGCTTGGAAGCCGTCGAGCGCCAGCTTTTCCCAGAGCCGGCGCGACGAGCGCTCGGGTACCCCCCACTCCCGGTCGTGGTATCGGCGCATCTGCGGGTCGGAATCCGCCCACGGGCAGCGCGCGATGCAGGGGCTCGCAGCCCGCGGGGGTGGTTCGGGAGGCCCTTGCGGCTCCGCGCGTGGGGCGCGCCGCGGGGGTCCGTGGGTCAACGGCCCGCGCGCCCCGCGGCGGCTGACCGCCGATCCGGTACGGCCCCCCATCTCTCCCCCCGCGCGCCGCCCCCGGGGGGAACCTTACGGAGCCACCCGCTCGTAGATCCATTCCCGCACGTGGGCGGCACGGGCCGTCGCGAAGATCCGGTTCTCCCCGATCCGCCGAAACCCGTTGCGCTCGAGGACCCCCATCGACGGGCGATTGTCCTCCACCACGCGCGCGTAAAGGGGCCGCTCGGTCACTTCGTCCAGGAAGGCAGACAGCGCGCGGGTGGCGATCCCCCGACCCCAGTACTCGCGTCCGAGCCAGTACCCAACGGAGCGCTGCCCCTCGAGATCGAAGAGGAGGAGGTGACCCGCCGCCCGTTCGTTGCAGACGATCGTGCACGCCAGAGCGGTCGGATCCGACAGCATCCGTCGCCATCGGGCCCCGAACGCCTCCCGGTCGGTGGCGTCCGTCGGAACGAATCCCGCCTGGTAGCGCGCCTTCGCGTCGCCCAGATGGTCGAAGAAGACCGGGAGATCCTCGTCGCGTACCGGGCGGAGGGTGATGTGGAGACCGTGGGCGGAGGTCGGCACCGCCGGCGGAGGGGACCGGCTCCTATAAGGCCCGCAGCGACGGCCGAGACGCCGATCAGGGGGTCCAGGTCGGCCCGCCGTATCCCGGCGGACGGGGCGGTGGGGGCGTCGGGCCCCCGAACGGGTCCGGCCGCGGCTCCGGAGTGCGTCCGTGCTTCTTCGCGAGGTACTCCTCGATCGCCTGGGCCGCGCGTCCGCCGGCGCCCATCGCGTGGACGACGGAGCGGCCGCCGGTGGCGAAGACCCCTTCCACGTCGGTCATCCACTCCTCCGTTTTCCCTTCGGGCCACCCCATCGAGGCGAACTTGAAGTCGTAGTCGGGCTCGAATCCATCGACGTCGGCGACCTCGCCCACGGCGACCACGATCATGTCGCAGGGGATCGTCTCCTCCGAGTTCGGCACGACGACCAGGCTGCGTCGGCCTTTCGCGTCCGGAGGTCCGTGCTCGGTCCGTTCGACGACGAGCCCTTCGACATGCTCCGTCCCCAGGATCGCCTTCGGCGCCCGGAAGAAGACGTAGCGGATCCCCTCGATCTCGCCTCCTTCCTTCTCCTCCTCGGTCGCCTTCATGTCCTCGGGACCCCGCCGGTAGACGAGCGAGACATCCCCTCCCCCCGAGAGGCGCCGGGCCGAGCGCGCGGCGTCCAGGGCGACGTCCCCGGCCCCGATCACGACGACGTGGCGGTTCGTGCGGCCGAACAATCCTTGCGGACCTTTGTTGATCGCCAAGAGGAACGGAAGGGCGTGATAGACCCCCGGCAGGTGCTCGCCGGGGATGCCCAGCTCGCGCGCCTTCGAGGCGCCGACCGAGACGAGGACCGCCTCGTATCCCTCCGCGAGGAGGCTCTTCGGGGTGTAATCGGCCCCGGCCCGCTTGCCGCCGACGAAGGTGATGTCGAGGTTCCGCCAGCGGGCGAGATCGGTGTCGAGGTCGTCGGTCTCGAGGTGATAGCGCGGGATCGTGTTGATCTGGCCCCCGACGAACGGCTCCGACTCGAACACGGTCACGGAGTAGCCGCGGATGCCGAGGTCCCAGGCCGCCATGAGCCCGGTCGGGCCGGCCCCGACGACCGCGATCCGGACGCTCTTCGGCTTGCTGGGCACGTACATCAGGTCGGACTTACCGAAGTCCAGGGCGGCGCGCTTGAGCTGGCGGATGGCGATCGGAACCCCGCGCCCGCTCATGATGCAATCGTCCTCGCAGAAGTGGTAGCATGTCTTGCAGAGCACCGTCGACAGGGGATTGTCCCGCAACGTCAGGCGGGCGGCGCCGTCAAAGTCCCGGAGACCGATCAGGACGTTGTAGCCGCGGCAGTCCTGCGTGATCGGGCATCCCTGGACGCAGTAGGGCATCGCGCAATCGAGGCAGCGTTGCCCCTCGAGGACCGCCTCCTCCAGCGTGTAGGGCTGGGTGATCAGGGCGAACTTCTCGATCCGTTCTTCCCGGTTCTCCTCGGCGATCGGGACCCTCTCGTAGCGATCCATGATCCGTCCGACGGGTTGCGCCCGGCTCGGCCTCCGCTAGTGTTGGGAATCCATAGATTATAGCATTCACCGGGCGGAATCGGCGCCCGCCCTCGCACCATCCGGGTCGCTCGAAGCTCCTCGCTCGTTGGGCGCGAGCTTCTCCGGGCTTGGCAAGACTCGCGTGCATCGAGAGGACCAAGGGCCCCCGCCCGAGGGGGTCGAAGGAGGCGCATGATCGAAGAGTCTGCGACCGCCGCGAACGGAGACCCGACCGCGCTTGGAATCTTCGCCTACGGATTCAGCCTGCCGCCCTCTCGTTCTACGCCATCGGTCGGTTCCCATGGTCGGAGAGCATCGTGAAGATCGCGCCGGCCCTCCCGTTCGGGGGCGCGTTCCTAGCCATCGCGGCGAACTGGGAGT
>JAJZMW010000136.1 GCA_021848165.1 Thermoplasmata archaeon | reverse complement strand
CCTACGGGGTCCGCTCCTCCTACGACCGACCGGGAGGAGCGGCGCGGGCTTCCCGTGAACGCGTAGGTTAAAACCCTCCTCGCCGCGTTCCCGGGGGACGACCGTGAGCTCCTCCACCGGCGAAGCCGCCCGCCCGCTCGCCCCGCTCTTTCCGTACCGTCCGCGCCCGGGCCAGGAGGAGCTGCTCGGCGCGATCTCGGAGCTCGCCCGGACGGGGGGCCATCTCCTGGCCCAGGCGTCGACGGGCTCGGGGAAGACGATCTCGGCCCTCGCGCCGCTCCTCGAGCACGCCGTGCGCGACGGGCACACGATCCTCTACCTCGTCCGCACCCACTCGCAGGAGGTGCAGGTCCTTCACGAGGCGCGGGCGATCTCCCACCGGATGGACACGCCGCCGCTCGTCCTCGGCCTCCAGGGCCGCGCGAAGCGGTGCCTCCTCCTCGAGGACATCCCCGAGGTCCAGGGCGCGACCGCCGAGGAGCACGGTCTCCTGTGCGCCGACCGAAAGCGGGCGACGGAGGCGATGAACGCGTCGGGCCAATCGCTCGCGCCTCCCCCCCCGCTCCCCGAGGGAGGGGTGGTCGATCTGGTCGACCTGGATGGATGCGCCTACTACGCGCGGGTCCTGCAGACGGACCCCGAGGCGTTCGCCGAGCGCCTCCGCGGGAAGCTTCCCACCCCGCCGGAGTTCGACCGCCTCTGCGCGGCGGAGAACCTGTGCCCGTACGAGCTCACCAAGCGGATGCTCCCCCAGGCGCGCGTCGTCACGGCGCCGTACGCCTTCTTCTTCCATCCGCACGTCCGCCGCTCGCTCTTCCGCTGGCTGAACGTGGGGCCGGAGCGCGTCGATGTCGTCCTCGACGAGGCCCACCAGCTCCCGGACTACCTCCGCGACCTGACGAGCGTTGCGCTCCCGTTGTCCAGCGTGCGCCGCGCGCGGCGGGAGCTGGACGAACGGGGGGATTTCCAACTGCCCGAGGGCCCGAGCGCGACGCGCTTCCTCGACATCGTCCACGCCGCGATCGAGGAGATCCTCCAGTCGCTGGTCCACGAGGAGGACGCGCTCCTCCCGCCGAACCTGCTCGAGGAGGCGCTGCTCACGAGCCTCGGCGGCACCAGCCACCGCCTCGACACGTGGCTCGGGGCGCTCGCGACCTGGGGGGAGAACCTGAAGGAGGAGCGCCGCCGGGAGCGGAAGTTGCCGCGCTCCTGGGTGCACGCGGTGGCGCTGACCCTCCTCTCCTGGCCCCAGCTCGATGGGCCCGGCTACGCGAAGGTGGTGACCCGCTCGCCCCGGCCGGCGCTCGAAGCGTTCGCGCTGGACGCGGGGGGGCCGGCGGCGCCGCTCTCGGAATGCCACCTCGCGGTCCACATGTCCGGGACGCTCGCCCCGCTGGACGAGTATCGTCGGGCGATGCGCCTCGGGACGAACGTCCGGGAGATCTCGATCCCCTCGCCGTTCCCGGCGGACCACGTCCGCTACCTCTACGATCCGAGCGTGACGACCCGGTACGAGTCGCTGCACGCCAACCCCGAGGCGATCGGCCACCTCGCGGACCGGATCGCCTACGTGCTGCAATGCCTCCCGGTCAAGACGGCCGTCTTCTTTCCCAGCTTCGACCTCCTCGAGCGGACGATGCGGGCGGGGCTGCAGTCGGCGCTCCCGAGCAACACCGTCCTCGAGCATCCGCAGCTCTCGGCGGGGGATCTCTGGCGGTCGATCGAGGGGTTCAAGAAGGAGCCGGGCGCCGGAGCGATCCTCGGGGTCGCCAGCGGGCGGATCGCGGAAGGGATCGACTTTCCCGACCAGGACCTCGAAGCGGTCGTGATGGTCGGGATCCCGTACCCCCGGCCGACCGCCCGACGGGAGGCGCTGCGACGCTACCTCGACTCCGACGGCTCGGGGGGCTGGGGGTCGGTCTTCGAGGCGCCCGCGCAGCGGGCGATCACCCAGGGCCTTGGCCGGATGATCCGCTCGGAGCACGACCGGGGCCTCGCGATCGTGCTCGACCGACGGGCCGTCTCGTTCGCGCGCATCCTCCCCGGCCTCGAGCCGATCGGCGACCTCGCCGCCACCGCGCGCGCGTTCTACGGCCGCCGGGCCCGGTGGTCGACCGGGCCCCCGCTCGCCGCCGAAGGCGAGGCGCCGAAGTTCCCCGACCCTCAACTCTAATACCCCCGAGTCGGGTCGCTCCCGCGTGATCATCTCGCGGACGCCCCTGCGGATCAGCTTCGCCGGCGGTGGCACCGATCTCCCCGCCTACTATCGTTCGCACGACGGCGGCGCGGTCACGAGCGCCGCGATCGACCGCTACATGCACGTCCTGGTCTCCGCCAAGTTCGACCACACCATCCGGGCGGCGTACTCTCGAACGGAGAACGTCGAGCACATCGACCAGTTGCACCATGGCCTCATCCGCGAGGCGATGCGCGCCACGGGGGTCACCGGGGGGATCGAGGTCCATACGGTCGCCGACATCCCGGGGGAGGGGACCGGGCTCGGCTCCTCCTCGAGCCTTACGGTCGGGCTGCTCCAGGCGCTCTACGCCTATCGCGGGATCCTCAAGGACCCCGCCGAGCTCGCCGAGGAAGCGTGCCGGATCGAGATCGATCGCCTGGGGGGCACGCTCGGCAAGCAGGACCAGTACATCGCCGCCTTCGGCGGGGTCGAATACTTCGAGTTCCACGCCGACGAGACCGTGCGGGCGTCGCCGATCCCCCTCTCCCCCTCGGACCGGGAGGCGCTCGGCCAGCATCTGTCGCTCTTCTACACCGGGACGACGCGCCAGGCGCAAGGGATCCTGCAGCACCAGAGCGCGCGCACGAGCGAGGTCTCGCCGTCGCTGGACCGGATGAAGGCGCTCGCGTACGAGGCGCGCGAGGCGATCGCCCACCGGCGGTGGAAGGCCCTCGGCGAACTGCTCGACGAGGGGTGGACGCTCAAGCGCGGCCTCGCCCAAGGGATCACGAACTCGACGATCGACGCCCAGTACGCCGCCGCCAAAGCGGCGGGGGCGTGGGGCGGGAAGATCGCCGGCGCCGGCGGAGGAGGCTTCCTCCTTCTGGTCCACCCTCCCGAGGCGACCCACAAGCTAGAAGAGGCCCTCGCTCCCATGACCCGCACACCGGTCCGGATCAGCGCGGAGGGCTCCCGGATCCTCTTCGTCGGACGATGAGCGAACTCCCCCGATCGGGCCTGCGGTCCTACGTCCACCGGTACCTCGAAGAGACGAAGGAAGCGATCGCGGAGGAGTACCTGCAGGTCGCCTTCGAGCGCATCGTCCCGGCGCTCCTGAGGGCCCGTCGCGAAGGGGGGACGATCTTCTTCCTCGGCAACGGGGGCAGCGCTTCCACCGCGTCGCACTTCGTCACCGACATCGCCAAGTCGACGATGAGGGCGAAGCCGTATCCGGCGAAGCGGTTCCGGTGCGTCGCGCTCAACGACAACACGCCGAGCGTCACGGCGTGGGCGAACGACGCCGACTACTCGGTCGTCTTCGCGGAGCAGCTGCGCGATCTCGCGCGCCCGGGGGATGTCGTGGTGGCGATCTCGGGAAGCGGCAACTCCCCGAACGTGCTCGCGGCGGTCGAGGTCGCCCGGGAGATGCATCTCTTCACGATCGGCCTCACCGGGATCGGCGGCGGGAAGCTCAAGTCGATGGTCGACGTGCCGGTGGTCGTCCCGTCCTCCTCGATGCAGCACACGGAGGACGTCCACCTGATCCTGTGCCACGTCCTGACGGCCTACCTCCGCGACGAGGTCCCGCCCGAGCCGCCCGCATGAGCCCGGTCCAGGTCCGGGACTACATGGTGCTCAGCGTCGAGCACGTGGGGGAATCGACGCCGATCGGCGAGGTCATCGAGCGCGTCCTCCGGAGCCGGCACCACGGGTTCCCCGTGACCGATCCGAGCGGCCGTCTCGTCGGGTTCGTCAGCACCAAGGAGCTGCTGCGCGCCCGCCACCGCGCGACCGAGCCGCTCCGGGCGATCCTGCGGCCGGGGACCTACACCGCGACGCCCGAGACCGCGCTGGACGACGCGGCCCGCGTGATGTTCCGCTTCGGTCTCCGCGACCTGCCGATCGTCGACGCCGAGGGGCGCCTGTGCGGCATCCTCTCGAATCTCGACATCGTCCGCTCGCACTTCGAGCGCGCCAGCCCCGCGAAGGCGGACACGCTCAAGCAGCTCTTGGGCGAGCGCTACGGCCTTCGATTCACCTACCGGCGGGGCGCCGTCCCCCTCGATCGGCTCCGCCCCACCCAGTGGAAGGTCTTCGAGGACGAGCTCGAGGGCCGGCGCTACGAGCTCGAGCGGGGGTTCGCCGAGCCGCTCCTCGTCCTCCAGAAGGGGGACCGATGGATCCTCATCGACGGCCATCACCGGGCCCTCGCGGCGCGGGAGATGGGGCTCACGCAGCTGCAGGCGTTCATCCTCCTGTGCGAAGAGCCCGAGAAGTTCGCGCACATTGAGACCGGGCTCGAACGGACGGCCCGGGACCACCACCTCTCCTCGCTCTCCGACGTGGAGATCGACCGCACCACCCACCATCCCCTCGTGGAGGTCACGACGCAACTGCTGCGCCGGGTCGAGCCGAGCGACGCGGGCGAGTGAACGGCACCGGCGATTCGTACACTACCGATATCAACGGCATCTCGGTCCAATCCGCACCGGGGTTCGCCGTGAGATTGGGTCGACGGGGGTCGAGGTCCCGGCCGATGCGAGCCGCGGCGCCGTGGTTCGTCGCCGGTCTGATCGTGCTGACGGCGCTGTGGGCCGCCCCCGTCGCGATCCCGGTCTCGTTCCACGCGGGGGTGCCGGTCGGCTACGGCCATGCAAGCCCGCCGATCGCGACGCCGCCGAAGACGATCCGGGTGAACATGACCGACGCGCCGGCGTTCGCCCCGTCCCGGATCGCGGTCGACTCGGGGGCGAACATCACGTTCCAGCTCGCCAATCTCGGCGCCTACCCGCACACCTTCACGATGGCCCGGCAATCGGGGGCGGTCCTGAGCCCGAGCTGGACCCCGACGCAGCTCGACCACTACTTCGCCGTGAACGGTTCCTTCGTCAACGTCTCCGTCGCTCCCGGGCGGCTCTCGAACGTCAGCTGGTCGGTGCCGGTCACGGCGGTCCCGCTGTCGTTCGAGTTCGTCTCGGTCGTCCCCTACCAGTTCCAGTCCGGCATGTCCGGCCTGGTGACGGTCACCCCCACGATCGGGGGCAATGCGACCGTCTCGGACAACACGACGGACGCCCTCTCGTTCGTCCCCAACGCGATCGAGCTCAACACCAGCGGGCTCCACTTCCCCGTGAACGTCACGATCTCGGTGCAGAACCTGGGCGCCCTGGTCCATACCTGGACCCTCGTCCCGCAGCCCGGCGTGAACATCACCCCGCAGAACTTCTCGAACTACTTCGCGGTGCACCCGGCGCTGGCGAACGTGCAGGTCCCGAGCAGCGGCCAGGGAACGGGGAACTTCCTCGTCGCGCAATCCGGGGTCTACGAGTTCATCTGCGAGGAGCCCGGCCACTTCCAGAGCGGGATGTTCGGCTTCCTCTACGTGAACGTGCCGGTCCCGCCGACCGTGACCGTCTCCACGGCGATCGTCTCGGCGTGGATCCTCGCGGTCGCCTTCGGCCTGATCGGCATCGGCGTCGTCCTGGCGGCGATCGTCGGCTTCACCGGTCGGTTCCCGAAACCCCCCGAAAACGAAGACGGGCACTACTAGGCCGGGGACCCGCGAGCGCGAGCCACGCGCACCCCTTCCGCGTCCGACCCTCTCGCGACCCGCGCGCGGCGCCCGCGAGGAGAGAGAGCGGGCTCCTCCCGCCCGTTCTTCGGCCCGTGCTGCGCCTTAGACGACGACGACGAACGCGCGCATCGTGCCGTGACCCGTGCCGCAGAACTCCGTGCACTGGATCAGGTACTCGGTGCCCGGGACGGCGTTCGCCGGGATCTGGAACGAGACGAAGTTCCAGCGCCCCGGGATCGCGTTCATCTGCACGCCGAGCGCGGCGATGTAGAGGGAGTGATCGACGTCGAGGCTCGTGATGTTGAGCTGCACGGTGGACCCCGGTTGGACCCATAACCCTCCGCCGCTCTCGGTGTTCGACGCGGCGTTGTAGTTCGGCGTGACGTTCGTCCCGTTGCTGTAGCGGAACGTCCACGACCACTGGGCGGCGAAGACGGTGACGTACTCGTTCGCCGGCGGAAGCGCGTCGACGTTGTACAGCACGAAGGTGGACCACACGGCTATCCCGGTCAGCAGCACGACGACGGCGAGGGTCCAGGCGATCTCGATCTTGGTCATCCGGCTAGCCATAGCGCCTCCCCTTGGTCGACGGGTCCCGGAACCGAAGCACCGCGTAGACGAGGAACGCGATCGTGATCGCCGCCCCGCCGGCGGCGATCCCCGTAATGACCCAGATGATCTGCGACTCCTGCGCGAGATCGGTGGCGGCGGAGAGATGAGCGCCCGCGCTCACGAGCCCGGCCCCGAACGCGGCCGCCGCCGCGCGTCCCGCGATGCGCACGGCCCCTATGCCGATGCGGCGCTACATATCCGTAGAGTACGAACCGGACGGACCCGCCCGGGAGCCTTGCGACGGTCCGGATACGAACCAAGGCCCTTTAATCGAACCTCCCGTCGCGAGCCCAACGTGCAAGCCATCCAGCCCCCTCGGCGGGGGAGATCGACCCGCGGGCGCCTCGCGATCCCGATCGTCGTCATCGCGATCGCCATCGTCGCGCTCGGGGCGTATGGCTGGTACGGAGTGGTCGCCCCCGAAGCGGCCGCCCAGACTCACCTGCCCGGCTCCTCGCTGCCGTCCTCGCTCACCGTGACGGCGATCGCCGGCTTCCGCTTCAGTCCCTCCCAGACGGAGGTAGCGAACGGCACGACGATCACGATC
Source organism: Thermoplasmata archaeon (assembly GCA_021848165.1). Classification (GTDB taxonomy): domain Archaea; phylum Thermoplasmatota; class Thermoplasmata; order Lutacidiplasmatales; family UBA184; genus Lutacidiplasma. The sequence continues at coordinate 5,081 of JAJZMW010000136.1, read as the reverse complement.
ACGTTCATCAACGGCGACTCGATCCCTCACACGTTCTCCCTCTCCTCCGTGCCGAACGTGGCGATCCCGCCGAACGCGGCCTACAACGCCTCCGGGTGGGTCGGGGCCAGCGGCACGTTCCATCCGTTCCAGGTCTCGATCTACCTTACCCCGGGCGGAGAGAACACCACGACCATCCCGGCCCCCGCGTTGGGCTGGTACGAGTACATCTGCACCCAGCCCGGCCACTTCCAGTCCGGCATGTTCAACGCCCTCGGATTCGGCGTTCCGGCGCCGAGCAACCTGACGGGGGGCGGGGCGGCCGTGCAGGTCGGCTGGCCGGTCTACGTGATCGCCGGGACGATCGTCGGACTCGTGGTGCTCGCCCTCGTTCTGGGATTCGCCTTCGGGCAACGCCACGGCTCCAAGTACGAGATGCCTCCCGAGCGGCTCGGGTACCCGGAACCGCCGGGGCCGCCGTCGCCCGTCCCGCCCCCCGCGGGAGGGGTCGTCCCGCCGGGGGGGCCGAAACCACCGCCTCGGTGACCCGAGCGGGTCCGAACACAACCTTCAAGAACCCCAGTTCAAATAAGCTACGAACCTTGTAGTAGGTTCGGAGCATCACCAAAATGGCATGGTCGACCCCTAGTCGAGAGCGCCGTGTACTAAAAGCTGGCCACTCGTCGATCGCGGTCACCCTTCCCAAGCCGTGGGCCGAAGCGATGAACTTGCGGCCCGGCGATCTCATCGTGTTCGACCAGAACGACGACGGGACCCTCTACCTCAAACCGGCCCCGACCCCCGGGGCGACCCCGGTCGGCATCCCCTACCTCGTCCAGGCGCGCTCGTTCGACACGCCGGGCGTTCTCGAGCGGCTCGTGGTCGGTGCGTATCGGGTCGGGCACGACGCGATCGAGATCCGGACGGACGTCCCGCTCACGGCCGATCGGCTCGAGGAGCTCCAGAGCACGGCGCGCGGGCTGCTCGGGGTGAGCGTCGTCGCCCAAGAACCGACGCGGGTCCTGCTCCAGAACTTCATCGACCCGTCGAAGTACGAGCTGCCGCAGCTCGTCCAGCGGATGAAGATGATCTTGATCGCCTTCCTCGAGGAGACCGAGGAGATCGTCCGCCGGCACGCGCGAACCCGTCGCCTCGGCACGCTCCGGGAGGAAGCGAGCAAGGTCCTCGCCCTGCTCGTCCGGCAGCTCTTCCTCGCGAGCCGCGACTGGTCGCTCGCCCGCCGGATCGGCTCCCCCGACCCGCGCCAGCTCCTCGAGTGGCGCGTGGTGGTCCACGCGCTCGAAGAGCTCGCGATCCTCTTCGCCGAGACCCTCTCGACGCTGAACGAGGAGCCGTCGAAGCTCGAGGGGACCGACGCGCTCCAGGCGCTCCTTCCGCAGGTGAAGGGGGCGCTCAAGGAGGTCGTCGACGCGCTGATGCGCCCCGGGCTCGAGCGCGCCTGCGAGGTGTACGCGGCGTCCGAGCAGCTCTGGACGATCACGATGGAGAGCGGCGCGCGGGCGAAGGGAGCCGCCCGCAAGAACGGGGTCTACGCCTCCCTCCTGGCCCTCCAGCGCGCGGCCGCGGCCCTGCGGTTGCTCGCCGAGGTCGGGATCGACCGCGCGGTAGCGGTCGGGCACGAGAACGTGCTCGTCGAGGCGGCCTAAGGTCCGTCGCCGCCCGCGCCGCCCGTCCGGCCCCGGGAGCCGCTCGCCTCCCGGGCCGGGGGCTCGCCGGCCTCGGACCTTATCCCGCTCGTACGAACAGTCCGTATCGGTCCTATCCTCCCGTACGAACGCCATATCGTCCTCGCCTCGGTGGTCGGCGCCGAGGGGGATCGATGTTCGACTCCATCGACGACTGGCTGATCATCGCCGTGGTTGCGGGTGTGTTGCTGTACGGCTCGACGAAGATTCCCCAGCTCGCCCGGAACCTCGGGCGATCGACGGGGGAGTTCAAGCGGGGCCGGCTCGAGGTGGAGCGGGAGATCAAGACCCAGCAGCAGGCCGAGGCGAAGTCCGGCGCCCCGCCGGTGGCGCCCGGCGGGACCCCCTGAGCGGGTCCGGCTCTCGATCGTCCCTCCCCACCGGAACGACCGATGCGCGAAGCGACCGACCGAGACGGGAGCGAACGGAGGTTCCTCGTTGAATAATGGTGGATTTGCAACGGATCCTCTCGGTCCTGACGGAGGTCCGGCGCCGCTTGTACCGCGTCGCCCTGGTCTTGGGCCCCCTGTTCGGCTTTCTGCTGGTCTTCGAGATCCAGGTCACCCCGGTCCAGATCGGTCCGCTCGCCGTACCCCTGCCGGTCCCGATCCCGAACCTCTTCTACAACGTGACCGCGCAGGTCTTCGCCTGGCTGCAGGCGAACATGCTCCCGGGCGGGGTCTCCCTCCTCAACATCGGCGTCGGCGACTCCGTCATGGTCGAGATGGAGATCGGGCTCCTGCTCACGCTGATCCTCGGGATGCCGTGGATCGTCCACGAGTTCGGGGCGTTCCTCGTGCCCGCCCTCCGTCGCAACGAGCGCCGCTTGATCCGGACGATCGGGATCCCGGCGACGCTGCTGTTCGCCGCGGGGGCGCTCGTCGGGCTCTTCTTCCTGACCCCCTTCACGTTCCTGATCCTGTTCAAGTACGTCGGGGCGCTCGGTCTCACCCCCTCGATGGGGGTCCAGGACTTCGTCACCTTCACCCTGCTCTACTCGCTCGCCTTCGGGGTCGTCTGCGAATTGCCGGTCTTCATCTACGCGCTCACGCGGGTCGGGGTGGTGCCGGCCGCGACGTGGCGCAAGCACTGGCGGGCCGCGATCATCGGCTCGCTCATCTTCGGGATGATCATCACCCCGGACAACTCCGGCATCACGATGATCCTCATCGCGGTGCCGATGATGGCGCTCTACTTCGCGGGGACGTACTTCGCGGGTCGCGCCGAGCGGCAGCGCGGTCGCGACGGGCCGGGGTCGGTCCCGATGGCGGGGTGAGCGCGGGCGGATGAGCCTCTTCTCCGACGTCGACTGGGTCATCCTCCTCGGCGTGGGCGTCTTCCTCCTCTTCGGGAGCCGCAACGTCGAGATCATGCGGACGTTCGGCCGCTGGTACGGCCGGATGATCCACCTCAAGCAGCAGCTCTTGAGCGAGGTCACCAAGGCGGCGGACCTCCCGCCCGCGCTCGCCGGGCAACCCCACAGCCTCCGCGCCACGCTCTTCGGGGTGGACGGGACCACGACGCACGTCAGCGGGATCCCGGCGGTCGTGACGCACCCGCCCGGGATCCCCTACCGGCCCGCGCTCCCGTCCGACATCCCCTGGGTCGCCGCCGGGAGCGCCGTCCCGACCTGGTCGATCTCGCTGCCGTCGGTCGCTCTCGACCCGGAGGGGCCGCGATGAGCGGCCTCGACCCGAGCCAGATCGTGGATCTGGTCGACATCCTCGTGATCCTCGCGGGCATCGGGATCCTCTGGGCCGTCTACTACGGAAGCGACCGGGCGGAGCTCCCCGGCACCGCCCTCATCCCGGCGCCCGGGGAGCCGGACGACGCCGTTCCCGACACGACCGGGAGGACGCTATGAGCCCCGGGACCGACTGCCCGAACGACTGCCCGTTCCTGAACCCCGCCCCGACGACGATCGACTTTCCCGTCGGTCACATCCGCCGCGTCGCGAATCCGGGGGGCGACGGGGACGTGGACGAGACGAAACGGAACGTCCTCAAGCTCCTCGCGATCGCCGGGGTCCTCGGCGTCGCCGGCGGGGGGCTCGGGGCCGGGCTCGCCCAGTACGCGCAACCGCCCCTGGTCGGCCTGACGAGCTATCCGGTCACGCAGCTCATCGACGTCGACGGGAGCCCCCTGACCGTCAGCAAGGTCGAGAACGAGTACTCGGTCAACACCAACTCGGTGATCACGTTCAACTATCCCCTCCAGAACGAGCCGAACTTCCTGCTCAACCTCGCGGGGGCGAAGAACGAGCAGGGCCAGCCGGTCACCCACCTGCCCGGGGGGATCGGCACGGACGGCACGATCCTCGCCTACAGCGCGATCTGCCAGCACTTGGGGTGCACCGCCCCCGCGATCAGCTACTACCCGCCGGGGACCTGCGCTCAGACGTTCAACACGTCCTACGGGTCGATCAACTTCTACATCCACTGCTCGTGCCACGGATCGACCTACGACGTCACGAACGGCGCCGCGAACCTGACCGGCCCGGCCGTGCTCCCGCTGCCGCAGGTCGTCCTGTCGGTCGACCCGAAGACCGGGATCATCTCGGCGGTGGGGATGACGCCGTCGAGCCCGCCGGTGAACGGGCACGTGGACACGCTCAAGGGCGATTACGGGGTCGGGAACTCCTCGCAAGTGGTCAAGCAAGGGCCCGGCCCGATCCTGTGCAGCTTCCCGAGCTAGGAGGGGTCGATGTCGTTCTCGGGATGGTACAACCGCTCGCTGAACCGGATCTGGACCTTTGTCGAGGACCGGACCGGGATGCGCAAGTGGGCGTTGCGACCCCAGCCCGAGTTCACCTTCAAACCGTCGTACTGGACCGGGGCGTTCGTCGCCGTGGCGTTCCTCTACCAGGTCGTTTCGGGGATGCTCCTCCTGCTCTACTATCAACCGAGCGTCGCCGTCACCTCGACGCTCTGCGGCGTCGGGACCGGGGTCGCGCCGGCCGCGTGGTGCTCGACGTACTACCTGATGAACAGCGTGCCGATGGGAACGCTGCTCATCACGACGCACCTCTACGGCGCCTACGCGATGATCTTCCTGCTCTTTCTCCACTTCTACCGGGGCTACTACCTCGGGGTCTACAAGAAGCCCCGCGAGTTCTCCTGGATGGTCGGGACCCTCCTCCTGCTCGTCACGCTCGGGATGGGGTTCACCGGCTACCTCCTCCCCTACACCGCCTTGAGCTACGACGCGACGAACGTCGGGATCATCCTCGCGATCCGCCTCACCCTACCCCTCCCCGGCGGAGGGGTGCTCAACGTCGGGACGCTCCTCGCCCCGTTCCTCCTCGGGGACGGTACGGCGCAAGGGCTCCTCGGACGGATGTTCTGGGCCCACGTGATGATCATCCCGGCGGCGCTCGGCGCGCTGCTCTACGCGCAC
>JAJZMW010000099.1 GCA_021848165.1 Thermoplasmata archaeon | reverse complement strand
CGGCCAGCGCCCAGAGGATCCCCCCGATCAAGAGCGCGACGCGCAGGAGCGCGCGGGCGATCGATCGCCGGACCGATTCGCCGTTCCCCGGGACCGGCGTTGCCCCCCCCGCGCGCGACCACGGGGTCGTGATGCCCAGCAGCGGACCGTAGGTCTGCAAGATCGCTTCGTGCGCCAGGAGGGCGATCCCGAGGACCACCATCTGGAAGACGCCGAGGTACCAATTGTTGGCGAGGAGATCGTAGGCGTTGGCGCCCGAGGCCTGCGAGACGACGCCCAATCCGGCGGCGGTCGACGCAGTGATCGAGCAGCACGCCCCGATCGTCGCCAAGGCGAGGAACGCCGGCGTCAGACCGGCGAGGGACCCGAGGGCCGCCGACCCCGCGGCCTGGGCCCGCCGCTGGTGGAGAAGACGGACCCAGAGGACGGTCGCGACCGTCAGTCCGAGGCCGCCCCCGATCGAGACGATGATCATCGTGATCGTCGCAAAGAACGGGAGGGCGATCGTCGCATTGGGGAAGGTGATCAAGAGCCCCGGATAGTTCCACCAGGGGGCCGACCCCCCCGTCAGAAGATAGACCGTGGTGCCCGGCTGGCCGGTCCGGGCGATCACCAGCATCCCCCCCATCACCATCGAAGCGAGACCGAACAGGCTCGCGATGAGGACGGCCAGCGGCAGGGTCCACCGGCGGCGCAGCGCCTCTCGCGTCGCCGGGAACAGGAAGACGGACCCCCCCATCTGCATGAGGCTGGGAGCCTGGGAACCCGACGCCATCGGGTCGAGATGCGGGGGGCCCTTTATCGGTCCCGTGTAGGAACCCGGGACGGTCCGCCGGCTCCTACGGGACCCCGCCGTCCCGGGGGGCGGTTTCGTTGACCCCCCGGAGGCCGGGCGAAGGGGGGGTCCATGCGTGGGATCGGTCGGCCGCGCTCGCGTGGGGGGCCGATCGACCGAACTCCCGCTCGAGGAGGCCCCGGATGAGGAAATACGACTCCCCGATCATCACCGCCGCCATCACTCCGGCAAACGGCGCGAACCCCCAGGACGGGGGGAGCAGCAGGTAGGAGGCGATCCAGCTGAGCGACATCGCGAGGAAGGAGGCGCCGACGCTCGCTCGGAGGAGGAGCGACCCGGGGACCGCGGATCGGACGGTCATCCCCTGCCAGAGGACGAACGCCCCGGCGACCATGATGACCGACATCGCGATCGCGCCGACGAGCGGTTGCTCGAACGCCCACGGCGCCACGAACGCGGTCGCCGTGAGGGCGGCGAGCGCTCGAGCGTCGGGCCCGGTGAACCGAGACCACCGAAGGAGGATCGCCATCGTGATCCCCATCGGCCAGTAATACCAGAGGGATCCGAGCGAGACGACCACCACCTGCCCGACGGCGGAGATCGAGTGGATGGACGACGGGAGAGCTCCCGGCACGAGAGCGACGAACGTCCAGCTCATGAAGAGCTCGTTGCCGAAGACCAGGACCGTCAACCCGACCGGCCAGGCCGCCCGGGGTTGCACCACGTTCTCCGACTCTTCGAAGACGATCGTCACGAACCAGAGGCCCACCGGAACCATCATCGCCTGGGCGGCGAGCGCGAAGACCACGAACCCTCCGACCGTGGGCGACTCGAGGTAGTAGGCCAGTCCGGCCCAGAAGACGAGCTGCGAGAGAAGGAAGGCCCCGGCCAGGACCATCGTGGAGAACTGGGGGCGTTCGCGGTCGCGGAAAAGCCGGTACAGAATGTAGACGTTCAGCGAGACCATCGCGGCCGCCACGAGGGCGAGCGGCAGGTTCGACGAGGCGATCTCGGTAAGCCCCGCGAACACGGACCGAGAAACCTCGCGATCGGAGGACCGGGGGCCGGTTTATCGGCTCCCCGTTCGTACCCCCGGACCGCGGGGACGATCGGGTCAAACGCGAGCGGCCGCCCCCCCCCATCCATCGCCGTTGACGTCCGTGCCCAGACGATCGCCGCGGACGCGGGCGAGATCTCGATCGAGTTCGTCCCCGCGAGGGCGACGGCCCCGTTTGAGGATCGGGGGACGATGCGGGATCCTCGCGGGCCGCGTGGGGGGCGGAACGGCGAACGCCTCATCGATCGCCGCGACCCGCCGGCCGACCGAGAGCGTCGAGGTCGTCACCTCCGGCAACGCGAGTTCCCAGGACGGAGTTCGGGAGGATGACCGGGACGATCCCTGCGTCGATGGGCCAGCGGAGGATCAGTCCGCCCGCGCCGGAGCCGCGATCGGTTCGGGCGCGGGCGACGCCGGCTCCTCTCCGCGTCCCCCGGGCCGGGTAATCCCTCCGAGAGCCCGCGCGATGAGCCAAATGCTTGCGAACGACAGCGCGAAGACGACGGCCAGGACCACGACGGCGCCGAACGCCTCGACCCCCAGTTGGTGCACGGCCGCCCAACCCCCGCCAAAGAACAAGCCGGTCGGCAACGACGGGTACCCCGACGCCGTCGCGAACGGCGACTGGGCGAAGAAGGCGATCATGCCGAGGCCGAATAGGCCGCCGAGGAAGTGCCCGGGCAGCAGCCCGATCGGGTCGGCGAGCCACCGGAGTCGGCCGAACAGCCACTCGCCGAGGAGGAAGAGCGGGCCGCACGCGACGCCGAGGATCGCCGCGCTCAGCGGACTGACGAACCCCGCGAGGGGCGTGATGACGATCAGCCCCATCAGGATCCCGTTGGCGGAGTAAACGTATCCGGGGTCCTGACGTGTCTGCCAGAAGCGGCACCCCATGAGCGACAGGAACGAGAGTGAGGCGGCGAGGAACGTCGTCAGGACGACTACGGTCGTCTCGGTGTTGAAGGCGAGGACGCTCCCCGGGTTGAAGCCGAACCAGCCGATCCACAGCAGGAGGACCGCGAGCGTGAGCCACGTGGGATCGGTGCGGGTGGGTATCGGGGGGCTCGAGCGGAGCCCCCGGGCCTTCTCCTCGTGCCAGATCTGGACCAGGACCGCGAGACCGGCGGTGCCGGCCGCCGCGTGGACGACGAGCCCCCCCGCGAAGTCGACCATGCCAAGCCGGGCCAGCCATCCGGACGGGTTCCAGATCCACGCCGCGGGCAGCGTCCAGATCAGCAGGAAGTAGGGGATCGCGAAGAGCGCGACCGCGCGCAGCTTTACCTTCCGGACCATCACGACGCCGACCAACGCGAAGGTCACCGCGGCGAACGCGGTCTCGAACAGGAAGTACGGACCGAGCGCAAGACCCGTGGTCGACGCGGTCGACCACCAGACCCCGGTGAGCAGGCCGGCGGTCGAGGTGTCGAACGCTCCGAGGAACGGCGGCAGGAACGCCGGGTTGCCGATGAGCCCGTTCCCGACGGTCGGGGCGAAAGCGAGGTCGAATCCGAGGAATGCCATCAGCGCGAGCGCGGCGCACGTCATGAGCGTCGTCTTCAGCAAGCTGCGCCATCGGTCCCCCCCGAGCTCTCCCACCTCCAGGAAGCCGACCCCGATCGTCATCGTGAAGACGAGGAGGGCCGCGAGGAGGATCCAAAGGTTGTTGAGAAGGTTCACGGGCATGCGAGGAGACCCACGCTTCGCCGGCGGGCGGCGATGAACGGGGACGGGTGCGGCTATTTGAGCACGCGTTCGAGCGGAGTTCACCCGAGCCCGGCTCCCGACGCGCCGCCGCCGGGGTTCGCCCTTTCGCACCGACGATCTCCCGTTCCGTGCATCCGAGGGCCATCGCTCCCCGTCCGGCTCTCGGCGAACGGCGATTCGACGACGAACGTCCGTCCCGGACGCTGACCCGAGCGCAGGAAGCTCGGCCCGATCCTCTCAGAGCCTCCCCCGCCGGACGCTGCGTACCGTGCGTGCGGATAGGAGTGAGCCGCGGGTTCCCCCTGGGAATCTCTTTGCACCGGAGCGCCCGACCCGATTCCTCCCGAGTCGAAGGGGCCTATGGGGTGAGCGGGCGGCGCGTCGCATCCCCCACCGCACCGCCTTCGATCGGCGGGACAATGACCGCGGAGTCCTGTTGGCTCGATCAACGACTCCGGAGTGCCGAAGCCGGACTTGCGCTCCGTGAGGGGTGCGGGCCAGGGGGGCGGAATCGGGGGAAGCCGGGGATCGGTCCGGAGGTCCTCCCGCTCGGTCCGGTCCACGCGGCCGGGAGCGCCTCGATTGGGAGCTGGTAGACCCCGCCGACCTAGAGGGGCGGTCGAAGGGACCTGGCCGCGTCGGCGCGGCGCAGGAACTCGGTGACCCGGGCAAGGTAGAGGGCGCGCTCCTCCCAGAACGGCATGTGCGAGCTCGCGTTGAAGATCGCGAGCTCCGCGTTCGGAACCCTCGCGGCGATCGCGCGCGCCACGGTCGGGCTCACCTCGTCGTACCGTCCGCCGGTGACGAGCGTGGGCGCCCGGATCTCCCGGAGACGATCGGAGAAGTCGAGATCGCGGATCGTCCCGACGATGGTGAACTCGTTCGGGCCGTTCATGTAGCGGTAGACCGGCTCGCTCATCTGGTCGAACGAGTATTGGACCTCCTCGGGCCAGACGGGGAGACGGCAGACATGCCGCCGGTAGAACTCCATCATGGCGGCACGATACTCGGGGGAGTCGAAGTCGCCCTCCTCCTCGCCGCGCCGAAGCGTCGCGCGCACGGAGGCGGGAAGTTCGTCGATCCACTTGCGCTCCTCCGCGACCGTCAAGGGGATGCTCGCCAGCCCGCCGGCCGTGACGACCGAACGGACCGCGGCCGGATGGTCGATCGCGTAGCGCAGCGCGAGGGCACCTCCATAACTCGAGCCGAACAGATGGACCCGACCCAGGTCGAGGGAGCGGCGGAGCGCGTCCACCTCGCTCAGATGGTGCTCCACCGTGAAGAGCGCCGTATCGGTGATCCGGGTCGACCGGCCGCAGCCGAGCTGGTCGAAGAAAACGACGCGATAGCCGCTCCGCGCGAGGTCTGCGAGCGGCCGCAGGTAATCGTGCGTCGCGCCCGGCCCTCCGTGGATGCAGAGGACCGTCGCGGGGGCGTTCGGGTCGCCGCAGATGCGATAGTACATCGAGTGGCCGGCGATCGCGGCCGACCCCTCGACCGTGGGCTCCGGCCAAGGCTCCCGCGCCACGTGGCGGCCAGGAACGGGGCCGCTATAGAGTTCGCGCCGCGCTTGCGGGAGGTCGGTAATCGAGCACGCGGTGCGTGCGTTCGTGGCGCGGGTCCGAATCGCTCGTCGACGCCAGGGCGAATGCCGATCGCAAGAGTCCGATGTGCGTCAGGGCCTGCGGGTAGTTGCCGAGCGCTCGGCGCGAGCGGGGATCGAACTCCTCGCTGAAGAGCCGGAGCGGGCCGGCCGCGCGGAGGAGTTCGGTCCAGTCCGCGAGGGCACCCTCCCGCTCGCCCATCCGGGCGCGGCACTCGACCCGCCAGAACGAGCACGCGAGGAACGCGCCCTCCGGGCCGAGCGGATCCCCCGCCGTCCGGAACCGGCTCACGAACGGCCCGATGGTCAAATGCCGATCGAGATAGCGGACCGTGGAGGCGAACTTCGGATCGTCGAACGGGACGAAGCGCACCAACGCGAGCCGCAGATTGGCGGCGTCCGGCTCCGGCCGATCGAACGCTTGCACGAACGCCTGCCGACCGGCGTCGTACCCCCGCCGGAGGACCGTGGCATGGACCGTCGCCGCCTCCTCCTCGAACGGGCGAGCCGCTCCGGCGCCCTCGAACCGCCGGGCGAGCTCGCCGGCGCGATCGAGCGCGACCCATGCCATCGCCTTCGAATGGACGTAGTGCTGGGGAGGGCCGCGGGCCTCCCAGATCCCTTGATCCGGCTCTTTCCACCGCCGGACGACCTCCAAGGCGAGCCGGCGGAGTTCGGGCCAGTAGCCTTCGACCACGCCTTCGTTGAGATGCGCCAGGACCCCCGCCGCCGCCAAGAGCTCGCCGTAGACGTCCAGCTGGAACTGCCGCTCCGCCCCGTTGCCGACGCGCACCGGCGCCGAACGGAGGTAGCCGGCCAGGTGGCCGAGCGTTCGCTCGATCGGGATCCGCTCCCCGTGCGCATCGTACAGGATGCGCAGCTCCCCCCCGCTCTCCCTCGTCGCGTCCAATCGGCCCACGACCCAACGCAGGAACCGCTCGGCCTCCTCGACGTGACCGAGCAGCAGCAGCGCCTGCGCGCTGAACGCGGCGTCGCGGAACCAGGCGTATCGATAATCCCAGTTGCGCGGACCGCGGGGCCACTCCGGGATCGAGGTCGTCGCGGCGGCGACGAAGGCGCCGCTGCGGCGCTGGCTGAGGAGTTTGAGCGTGAGCTCGCTGCGGAGGACCCAGCGGCGCCACGGCCGGGGAAGGCGGGAGAGCGGACGCGCGCCCCGCCGCACCCACCCCTGCCAGTAGTCGATGGTCTGCTCGAGGAGGGTCGGAGCGGGAGGCATCCCGGCGCGGCGGCCTCCCCAGGAGAGCTCGATCGTCCACGGAGTCCGGGGGGAAACGATCCCGACGGCGTGCGCGACCGGACCGCGATGCTCCCAGACCCCTGGGGCCCGCAACGCCAGATGGCCCGACCATCCCGTCGCCCAACCCCCGTCGTCCGACCGCTCCCACTCCGTCGGATCCTGGCCGTACCCCAGGCGCGCGTCGGTGGTGACGCGGATCCGGACCGGCCCTCCTTTCGCCGACACGACGCGGACGATCATCGGCGGCGCCGCGTCCCGCGACTCCGCCGCGACCGGCAGAAAGTCCACGACGGACAGGACGCGCCGACCGGTGAGGTGGAACCGGGTTCGGAGTACGTTGGTCCCGGCGATGTACTGTTGATCGCATCGGGCGGGATGGAGCGGGACGACCTCCTGGAATCCTCCCCGATCCGGATCGAGCAGCCGGGCGAAGACGCTCGGGGAGGAGAAGTGGGGGAGGCAGGCCCAATCGATCGAGGCGGTCGGGGAGACCAACGCGACGGTCTCGAGATTGCCGATGATGCCGTAGTCGGTGATCGGCCACGGGCGCGGGCGATCCTCGCTCGGGCGAAAGTCGACCGTACGAACCGGAGGATCGAGCGTCGAGGTCATTCCGAGGGGATCGCCGTACGGCGACGCGGACGTTCGCGTCGGTCCGGCGCTGGCTCCCTGGGGCGCGAAAGTTCAAATGGATGGCGCTCGACCTAATGCGGAGGAGGGGGCGTTCGGGAACGGATGACGGACCGGGAACTTCCTTCGGTGGCGGCATCCCCCCTCTGGGACGATCGGCTGCTCGAAGGGTTCGATTTCTCGTGCCGGACGGATTGCGCGCTCTGCTGCTACGCCGCTCCCCGCATCGATGCGGCCGATCGCCATGCGTGGGGCGCGGCGGCGCGGTCGGTCCCCCACGAGATCGATGCCGAAGGGACCCGGCGGATCCCGGAGCAGGCTCCCGGAGGCGCGTGCCGGATGCTCACCGGAACCCGCTGCTCGATCCATCGATGGCGACCCGGCGTGTGCGCGAGCTTTCCGGTCGACGTCTATGCGGGGATCGGACGATGGCAGGCCTCGGTGGTCTTGAGCTGCCCCGGGCTCTCCCTGGGGGGGCTCGGTCGGAGCGCCCGGGGCGCCGGTGCGGTTCCTCCGACCTTGGGCGGCGCGTTGGCCGCGGAACGGATCGCGGCCCGTGCGAGGACGAAAGAGCCCGTCGCCGTCGACGCCTTTCGGCGCGTGACGCAGCGCCGAGCCTCTCTCGAGCGGCGAGGGCAACGCCGTCCGGGCTGGGCCGACGCCCCCACGATCCGCGCGTCGCTGCGGGAGACGTCGGAGCTCCCGTGGGCCGGTCAGTGGCCGGGCGAGCCACCCCCCTCGGCCGACCAGGGCTCGGAGTATCTCCCGCTGTTCTTCGATCACCGGGCGGGGCCGGTCGCGATCGCCGACGACGGCGACGCGTGGGAGTTGCTGGAACTGCGACCGAACGGGCGGACCGAGGACCTTGGCCGGTTCCGCCTACCGGAGTCTCCCCCGCGGCTGACGGCCGAGGGCGCCCACGCGCTGCGATCGTACCTTGCCTACTGGCTCGATCGGGATGGGCTCTGGGATCTGGCGGTCGCGGGATGGATCGCCGACGAGGAGCGCCGGCCCCTCGAAGAGCGCCTGGTCGAGGAGCTTGGGGTCGTTGGGGCGACCGTGGTGGCGCGGGGCTACGTTCGGGCCCTGGCTCGGGGAGATCCCGGGGTTTCGCTCGATCGGTCCGCGGTCGAGAACGGGATCCGCGCTTCCGACGCCGACCTGCTCGATCGGGCGACCCTGGGCGCGGTCCTCTAGGACGAGGACGGGAACCGGCGGCCGAGCTCGCTCTCGAGGCGAGCGACCAACGACTCCTCCTCGGCGGCCGACCACAGGTCGGTCCCGGGCGCCGGGCTCTCTCCCCACGTGTGCGGTGCCGGACCGCCTTCTCGGGTCTCGAACTCCCTCCGCCAGGCTTCGGGGAGGGAGGCGTCCGGCCGGACCAGTTCGTTCGCGTGCGCGAGCAGATAGCCGGCGCGGGCGAGCGTGAGGGCCACGTGCGCCGCGTGATACCCTCCTCCGCCCGTCACGATGAGGCGGCCGGCGCAGCGCTCTTCCGCGAACCCGAGCAGCTCGTTGAGGAGCGTCGTGTACCCGCGCGATGTGTAGCGGAGCTCGGTGAGCGGGTCCCCGGCATGCCCGTCGGCGCCGTGCTGCAGGACGATCGCCTGCGGGCGGAACTCTTCGAGCATCGGACGCGCGACCCGGCGGAAGAGACCGACGAGGGCCCGGTCCCCCGCCCCCGGCGGCAGGGGCAGATTCACCTTGAGCCCGGCCCCGTCCGAGATCCCGGTCTCGCCGACGTCCCCCGTCCCGGGAAACAGCGTCCGGCCGTCCTGATGGAAGTCGATATTGAGGACGTCCCCGGACGAGTAGAAGCCGTACATCACACCGTCCCCATGGTGCGCGTCGATGTCCACGTAGGCGACGCGCCCGAGCGCACGGTGGGCGGCGGCGACCGCGAGCGCCACGTCGTTGTAGATGCAGAACCCGCTCGCGCGATCCGGATGGGCGTGATGGAGCCCGCCCGCGGGGTGGAAGGCGGGGCCCGAACGGTCGATCGCCGCCCGCACCGTCTCGATCGACCCCTGGACGATCCGCGCCGCGGCCTCGTGACACCCGAGGAACGCCGGCGTGTCCCCCCCGTCCAGGAAGATCCGACGCTCGAGCCGGGAGGCCCCCTCGACGAGCTGGAGGTACTCCTCGTGGTGGAACCTCCGCAGCTCGGAGAGCTGCGCCGGCTCGATCGTGCGGATCCACCGAAAATGGCGCTCGGCCCCCTCCGCCTCGGCGAGGAGGTCCGCCCCGAGCTCACGATGGGCCATCGAGAACGGGTGGCCCGGACCGAAATTGTACTCGCCGTACCGCGGGTCCCAGACCACGGGAAGGTGCGGGTCGCTCATGGCGGAGCGATCGGCCCCGCCATGGGGGGAGCGCGGGGCGACACAGACCTCGCGGCCGACGGCAGGCTCATCGCGAACGACCGACACTCGCCCGGGGCGATTAAGCCGACGCTGCGGCGGCCTACGCGCCGTTCGGCTGCAGGACCCGCTCGAGGATCCGCCGGGTCGAGCGGAGCGTCACTTCGGTCACGGCGCTCACCCGCGCCACCTGCGCCCGGGAACGGCGCTCCCCGTGCTGATCCGCGGCGAGACAGATCATCGCCGCGACGAGCCCGTGGGGGCTGAGCCCGGAGAGCTCGGGGTTCCGCTGCGCTTCGTCGAGCATCGACTCGACGGTCGAACGCACGACCGGGCTCAGCGCGAGCTCTTCCGCGTAGCGTGCCAGGAACCCTTTCATGCCGATCGAGGGGATGCGGAGCACGGAAGCGCGGTGCAGGACCTTGAACGCCCGGCCGACGTCGGTCCGCGAGCATCCGGCGGCTTCGGAGACCTCGGTCAGCGTCCGCGGGATCGAGTACACGCGGCACGCCGCGTAGATCGCGGCCCCGACGCACGCCTCGAGGGCCCGGCCCCGGGAGAGTCCGCGGAGCTTCGCTTCCCGGAAGATCCTCTCCGCCTCGGTGAGGGCGATCGGCGGGAGGGAGAGCCGCTCGCTCGCGGTGGCGATCTCGCTCCGCGCGGGCGCACGGAGCACGGGGCTCTGCGGGCCCCGGCTCGTTTGGCGTTGCATGACCCGCTTGAGATGCTGGAACTCGTACCGACGGCGAGAGTCCAGGCGGCGACCTTGGCCGTCCCGGGTCAGCGTGAGGGTCGAGCCCAGGGTGCTCTTCGTGTCGGCGGAGGTCGAGAACGGCCCGATCCCCCGCCCGCTGCCGTCGGATTGGGCGTCGGGCGCCGACGGGGGGGGCGCCGCCACGAGCTGCGCCGATTCGAACACGAGACCGCACTCCGCGCAATGGGTCTCGGATCGGAGCGAATCCTGGATGCGGTGCGCGCTTCCGCAGAGCGGGCAGCCCATCCCGCTCGGGCCCGCGGGCCCCCCTGAGGTCGGCGGTACCTCAGCGGTCACGTTACTCTCTAACACGGGGGGGTATTTATGGAAAGTCCAACGACCCGCCCCAAGGACCGCTGCCCGCTCGGTCAAAGTGTATTTGGAGAGCGCGTACCTGTTGCGGATGTGAGGACCGGTCTCCTCGTCGTCGGAACCGCCATCGCCGTCGTCGGGGCGGCGCTCTTTCTGACGGTGGTGCTGGCACCCCCCACGACGACGCAGACGGCGACGAACGTGCAGAGCCAGACCCCGTGGGCGACGGGCTCCGGATCCGCGGGCGGCCAACCCGCCTACTTCACGTTCCCCGTTCCCGGAGCGCTCAAGCTGATCTGGGCGTCGTACAACGGCTCCTCTCTCGATGCGGCGTTCTACGCCTCGGGGACGTGCGCGCTCTATCAGAACGGATCGTGCAATGGCCCACCGACCTACGCATGGACCGATCAGAACAGCGGGGTCTACGTGAGCAACGCCACCGAAAGCTGCCCGTGTTATCTCGTTTTGACGAACCAGCATCCGACGACGATCACGGCGCTCGCGGTCCTCTTCGAGACCTATCAGGCCGTCACGCCCGCGCTCTCGACGTTCTCGTACGCGGCCGTCCTCTCGGGGGCCACGCTCCTCCTCGGGATCGGAGGGCTCGCCGCGTTCTTCGGTCTCTTCCTCCGGCGCGGGGTCTACCGAAGCGCCGGCGCGACGGGGATCCCGGAGATCGACGAGATCGAGGACGAGGAAGAGGACAGCGATCCGCCGGTCGGTTCGAACGGTCCCGGACCCCCGTGACGATCTCCGCGCGGGCGGCTACTGCCCCCAGAAGGGGCTCTCGGATCGGTGCAGGGCGACGACCTCGTCGAGGATCGTCCGCTCTTCGGGGGTCAGCTCGACCTTGCGCAGGGCGCGGACGACCGATTCCGGCAGGGCAACGAGCAGCACGTCCCCTTCGTGGAGGTTGCGCCCGAGGACCGCCCCATCGATCGAGGCGGCGAGCTCGGCCCCCATCGCCGCCTCGGCCGTCGATTCCCCTTCGCGCTGGAGGCTGCGGAGCACGCCGACCTCCTCCCCGTCCGGGCGGAGGAGGCGAACCCCCGGACGCAGCGTCCCGCCGATCACGCGGATACCGACGATCGCCGGCTTCGAGCTTCGGAAGACGTAGCCTCGGAGCACCTCCAACTTCGCCGGATGGACGGTCTCGATGCGGCGCCGCGCCTCGAGCTGCCGCTTGCGCTCCTCGCGCCAGGTCCGGTACTCCTCGACGACGCGATAGATGATCTCGTTCCGAAAGAGCCGGACCTGCGCGGCGGCCTCCCCGTCGGGGAACGCGTCCGATAGGACGGGAACGTTGAACGCGAGGATCGCCCGGTCGAGCGGCTCCTTGACGGCCTCCATCCGGATGACGGTCGACCGCCCGATCGCCCCGACCCCCGCTTCGTGGATCGGGATCCCGGCGTCCTTGCACTCGAAGGCGAGCGCCTCGAGGCCGCCCAGGGTGTCGGCGTAGATCGCGACCCCGCTCTCGGCGATCTCGGCGACCGGGTGGCTCTCGCGCGTGAGCTCGAGCCGGGCCGCCTCCACCTCGTCGGGCGTGCGGACGACCTTGAAGATCCCCCCGGGAAGCGCCTCCTCCATCCCGGGGGCCGCAAGATAGACCCCGGCGGCGGCCCGAACGGTCTCGAGGCCCTCCATGCGCGGATGCTTCGGAGCCTTCCCCGTCCGGGGGGCGGCCGGGCGGTAGATCCCGCGGATGCGGGTCGCGAACGGGGCGTCCCGACCGGTGACTAGGATCTCGTCGCCCGCGGCGATCTGCCCGCGGTAGACGATCACGCTGCTGACGGGACCGATGCCGCGCTGGTCTCTTCGCTCGAGGATCGTCCCTTCGCCGTTCCCCCCCACGAACCGCAGGTCCTCGCGCAGGAACCGCTGCGAGAGGCCCACGAGGAGCGCGAGGAGCTCCGGGACCCCGATCCCGGTCTTCGCCGAGTCCGGAAGGATCCCCACGTTGCGAGTGAAGTCGCTGACCCGTTCGTACCGCTCGGC
>JAJZMW010000054.1 GCA_021848165.1 Thermoplasmata archaeon | reverse complement strand
CGGGCGGCGCGCGATGTCGGGTTTCCGTGCATCTTCAAGGCGATGATGTCGAGCTCGGGCCACGGCATGACCGTGGTACGATCGGATGCGGAGGTCGAGGCGGCGTACCGGGAGGCGAGCGTCCACGGCCGCGTGGCGAATCCCCGCATCATGATAGAAGAGTTCGTCCGCTTCGACCGGGAGGTCACGATGCTCACGCTCCGCCATTACGATCCCTCCGGCAAGGTCGCCACCACCGTGATGGACCCGATCGGGCACGCCCGCCCCGGGACCCTCTACCACGAGAGCTGGCAGCCCGAACCGTTCGATCCTTCGGTCGGCGCGGCGTTGCGGTCGACGGCGACCTCCGTCACCGACCAGCTCGGGGGGATCGGGATCTTCGGCGTCGAATGCTTCGTCGCCGGGGGGAAGGTCTACTTCAGCGAGGTCTCCCCGCGGCCACACGACACCGGCCTCGTCACCCTGGGCAGCCAGTGGAACAGCGAGTTCGCTCTCCATGCCCGGGCGATCCTCGGGCTCCCGTACGTCGGCCCCGAGCCGACCACCCCCGCTGCGTCCCGGGTCATTCTCGGGCGGGCGGCGGGGTGGGCGCCCAAGATCGGGGGCCTGTCCCAGGCGCTCACCCCGTCCGGGGTGCGCATCTTCTTGTTCGGCAAACCCGAGAGCCACCGGGACCGCCGGCTGGGCGTGGTCGTTGCCCGAGCTCCTACGATCGACCTCGCGCGGCGACTTTGCGAGGACGCGGCTCGGACCATCGAAGAGCGGGTGACGCTGACCTACGCTACCGACTCCCCCCAACCGAGCTGAACGGCGCCGCCCTCAACCGAGGGGGTTGCCACAGCGGCCGCAGCGGGTCGATGTCGATGGATTCGGCGCGCCACACATCGGACAGTACACGTTGTTCACGGGAGCTGGGGCCGGGTACGACGGTGGGGGATAGCTAGGAGGAGGCGAGTATGCCGCCGGAGGGGCAGGCGAATAGGCTGGTTGCCCCGGCGGGGGGGCGTACGCCGGGGGTGGAGCGTTTCCCGGCGGAGGCGCATACCCTGGAGGGTAGCCGGAATACTGCGGAGCCGCTTCAGGTGTCCCGGGAGCATATCCGGCCGGGGTCGCCGTACCGCTGTACCCCATCGTCAACCCCGGAGCCCATTGCGGTTCGTCGATGGCACGGGCGTGGGGGGACGACGAGAGGATCCCCAGGACCAAGAACATGACCGCCGCAACGAGGGCCACAAACCACCCCGCCGCGGGACCCCAAGCCGTGGTCACCCCCGCATTGGTCACGCTGCCAAAGTAGGACGAGCATGGCGTAGCACCGGTCGCGCCCTGACAGGCGTTCGCCGCATTGAGGGCGCCCGGCTGGCCCACCGCCATCCAGATAGGGCCAATGAGGCAGAGGATGAACGCCAAGAAGAACATCGCCGAGATGAGCCGGGGCTGGCTGCGTGAGACGGCTCGACCGAGGGCGCCGACCAACGCGAACGAGAACGCCACGACCGAGAAGATCAAGGCGACCACCAGAGTCCACTCGGTCGCGGAAAATATCGTACCGAGCTGGGGCATGGCGGAGTAACAGTTCGTATTCGTGGAAGTTGCGCCGCCCCCCGCGGGGGTCGCTGTACACGTATTCCACAATAGGAAGTTCTCGGTGCCCGTGTTGGTGGAATTGATGGTGTACCACGAAACCCCCAACGCGGCCGCCACGAGCGCCAAACCGATCACGGCGATGACGACGAGAACCCAGCGGCGGGAGTTCTTGGGAATCCGAATCATCCGCGGCGGGGCTTGGACTCCCTGTGGGAGATAGCCGGGGGAGCCGCCCGGCCCGGGTGCGTAGGGGTACCCCTGGCCGGCCCCGTACCCTGGCCCCGGAGGCGGCTGGGTCGGGGGGTATTGGTAGGGAGGTGGCGGGGGGGGGCTTTGCGGCGGGGGCCCACCGTAGGGCGGGGGTGGCGAACCCGACATGGCGCGCCGGAATCTTCCTCCCAGTATATGAAACCCTAAGCGCCTTGGATTCCGGCTGGCCGACCAACTTTTTCGTAGGCTCCAAGCAGGGCCCCGGCGTGCGACCACCGGGCGGGGTCGCGGCCGGCACGTTCCTCGGCGACGAGGAGTTTCGCCCAGTCGGTCGCCCGTTGCCGGGCCGCGGTGACATGTTCGGGAAGGAACCCGAGCAGAGGAGCGACGGCCATTGCCTCGATCCGGAAGCACGTAGGAGCTAGCGCGTCGTCGAGCTCCTCGACCCGGTGGCGTACGAACCCGGACCGTCGGCTCGGCAAAGCTCCCCGGTGCGGGTCGAACCCCTCCGCCGCGACCCGGTCGTGCAGTTGCCGGATCGGGGCGCGCAGGGCGTGGGGGAGCGCGCTTGGGGGAAGCTGTCGCAGATAGACCGGGACCTCTCCGCGGCCCGGGACGATCTCGACGATCAGCCGACCCCCGGGGACGAGAGTTCGGGCCAATGGTTCGAGCGCGCGGGGCAGGGGGTCGGGCGAGAGCCCAAGGAGATTCCCGAGGACCACGACCGCGGAAACAGACCCCGGTCGCACGGGCAGAGAGAGGCCATCCGCACGAAGAAAGTCGTATCGAGAGACCCCGAACGGGGCCTGGTCGCCTCGGGCGCGTTCGAGCATCCCCCGGGAGAGGTCGATCAGGACGACGCGGGCCGTCGGCGCCCCGATCGACGAAGAGAACCGTCCCGGTCCGCTGCCGACATCGAGGCACCAACCGGTTCGCTGCGCCGTGTGTCGGCGTATGAACCGCGTCCGGAGGTCCCGGAAGAGGTCGCGGAGCGGAGTCCCTTCGTAACGGAGGACTTCTCGCTGGACGCGGTAGGCATCCAACGCCAGGAATCGCTCGTAGGCCGGCGTGCGGTACGTTCGGCCGACCCGGTCCCGCCCGCGGGTGGGAGGGCGGACCGGCGCTTTGTCCCCCTCCCTCGCCGCGCCGGATCGGGTCCGCAACCGAGGCCTTATATGCCCCACCTCAATCAAACACCGATTGAGCATCATGCCGTATTACGAGTGCCCCAAGTGCGGCGGCGGCTACGTCATCGACGTTCCTCCGAGCGCTCGGCCGGTTTGCGACCGCGACGGGGCGCGGTTGAAACGGACGAGCGACGCTTCCTACGAGCGGAACGCTCGGGAAGACTGACCTCGCGGAGCGTTCGCCCCCTTCTATGGCGACCCGCATGGGTCCTCTCGTCCACCGCTCGGTTCACTACGGTGCGCTGTCGCTCGCTCTCGGCGCCGGCCTCTTCGTCATTGTGAGCGCCCTCTCGGCCGCGATGGACCCGGGATACAATCTCCTCTCGACCACGCTGAGCGATCTGGGGGACCCTTCGCTCAACCCGGCCGCCGTCTGGTTCACCGCGGGCGCGGCGGCCGCCGGGGTCTTGATCGCCCTCGGGATCTGGCTCATCTGGACGGCGTTCCCCCGTCGATCGAGCCGGACGGTCGGGCTGCTCGCGCTGCTGGTCGCGGCGCTCGGGCTCCTCGGCTTCGCCCTCCTTCCCCAAGGGAGCGGACACGGACTCGCGTCGCCGGGCCACACGATCTTCGCGATCGTTTGGTGGGGCGGTGCGGCGCTCGGCCTCGTGTTCGTTTCGTTCGCGATGCTCCGGGACACCCGCTGGGGAGGGTACCGGCTCTTCTCCCTCGTCTGCGGCCTCGTGAGCCTCGGCGCCGCCATCACTCTATACCTGCGCGCGTATGGTCCCCTCGGAGCGGGGGGCCTCGAATGGATCGTCGTGGCGCCGTGGCTCCTCTGGCTCGGGGCCGCCGGTTTCCATTTGTATCGGATCCCCACGTACTCCCCTCCCGGCTCCTCGATCTCCGCGTGAGCGACGGAGGATCCGGGTCGTGACGGCCTCCTCCGACCGCCCGACGCCGGGCGGTCCGGCGGCCGTGGCGCGTCACGCGCCCGTCCTGTACACCCTGCGCAGCAAGGCCCCGATGCGGATCAGCTTCGCCGGGGGCGGGACGGACGTCGCCCCGTTCCCCGAGCAACGCGGGGGGGCGGTGCTCAACTGCACGATCGACAAGTACGCCTACGCCACCGCGCGGGTCTTCGATGATGGGCGGGGGGAGCTGCTCGTCACGAGCGTCGACTACGATACGAGCGCGCATTACAGCTTGACCGCGGACCTCTCCTACAACGGCGAGCTCGACCTGGTGAAGGCCGCGATCAAGGTGCTCCGCCCCTACGCGCACGACCGGCTCGCGTCCAAGCGATCGATCGGGCTGTTCCTCCACTCGGACGCGCCGCCGGGAACGGGCCTCGGCAGCTCCTCCGCTCTGTGCGTCGCATTGGTCGGGGCGTTCGCGCACTATCTGAACCAGCCGTGGACCCCGTACGAGATCGCCGAGCTCGCGTTCCGCATCGAGCGGGAGGAGCTGGGGATCCGCGGCGGGCGCCAGGACCAGTACGCGGCGACGTTCGGGGGGTTCAACTTCATGGAGTTCGGACCGGACCGGACCGTGGTGGCGCCGCTCAAGATCCCGCGGGAGATCCTCAACGAGCTCAGCTATCGGCTCCTCCTCTGCTACACGGGGACCACCCGCTACTCGGGCGGGATCATCGAACGCCAACAGGCCGGGGTGCGGGCGGGCCGATCGGAGTCCCTGCAGGCGCTCGAGGAGACGAAAGCGATCGCCGTCGCCATGAAGAACGAGCTCCTCCGCGGGAACGTCGACGAGCTCGGGCGGCTCCTCGACGAGGGCTGGCAGCTGAAGAAGCGGTTCGCGGAGGGGATCACCACGCCGCAGATCGACGCCTTCTACGCGAGAGCCCGGGAGGCCGGGGCGATCGGGGGGAAGCTCCTCGGGGCCGGGGGCGGCGGGCATCTCCTGCTGTTCTGCGATTACGAGCGGCGCGCCGAGGTGATCCGGGCGGTCCACGCCCTGGGCGGCGAGGCGATCGACTTCGCCTTCGAGTTCGAGGGCCTCCAGACGTGGAACGTCCGTCCCCCGGGCCCCGGTGGTCCGACGTCTACGACGCCGTCGGCTCGCGCGCGTGGACCGGACAGCGGCGGCCGAGGCGGCAGTAGCGGCACTTCTCGGGCTTGACGGGCGGGATCACCTTCCGCAGCCGACCGTACTTGCGACGAGGCACGGTCCCCGCGAGGCCGCAGGCGATTAATCGGTTCGCCCGTTCGGCGGCGCACGGACGAGGGGACCGATCGATGGCGCGGATCGAGGGGAGGGCGACCCCCGAGGGGACCGAGCGCGCGTGGGTCGCGCACCGGGCGCGGCACGGTCTTCCGGCCGGGCACGTGCGTCCGGGTCCGGACGGCCATCGGCTCGGATCGATCGGGCTCGGCACCTACCTCGGCCGACCGGACGTCGCGACCGATCGGGAGGTCGAGGAGGCCGTCCGCCTCGTGCTCGACTCCGGACGGGCGAACGTGGTCGACACCGCCATCAACTACCGGCACCAGCGGGCGGAGCGGAGCGTCGGGCGCGCGCTGGCCTCGCTCGCCGCGGCGGGTCGCCTCGACCGCTCCGCGATCTTTCTCTCGACCAAGGCGGGCTATCTCGCTCCGGACGGAGAGTCTCCGGCGGGACCCGCCGCGTGGCTCCGGGCCGAGATCCTCGGGACGGCTCGGATCGATCCCTCCGAGATCGTCGGGGGCTCCCACTGCATGAGCCCCCGCTACCTTCACGACCAGGTCGCCCGCAGCCGCGCGAATCTCGGTGTCGCCACGATCGATCTGGTCTACCTCCACAACGCGTCCGAGGCCCAGCGGGAGGCCGTGGGGGCGGAGGAGTTCGACCGGCGCTTGGGCGCGGCGTTCGGGGCGTTCGAGGAGATGCGCCGCGACGGGACGATCGGCGCGTACGGCCTCGCCACCTGGGATTCGCTCCGGGCCGCGCCCGACGCGCCCGGCTACCTGTCCCTCGCGCGGGCGCTCGAGATCGCGCGCGACGTTGGCGGCCCGGACCATGGGCTCCGCTACCTGCAGTTCCCGTTCAACCTCGCGATGCCCGAGGCGGCGACCCGCCGGAACCAGCGGCTCGGGGCGAGCGACCGAACGCTCTTCGAGGCGGCGACCGACCTTCGCCTCGGCTGCTTCACGAGCGTGCCGCTCCTCCAGGGGGAGCTCGCGCGGAGCGGCCCGCACTTCGGGCGGGAGAGCCGCACGGTCTCGGCGCTGCAGTTCGCGCGGTCGGCCCCCGGGACGATCGGAGCGCTCGTCGGCGCGAAGAGCCCCGCGCACCTCTCCGAGGACCTCGCGGTGGCGACGCTCGAACCGTGGCCCCCCGCCGAGTTCGCGGCGCGGCTCCCCCGGGGCTAGTCGGCCGGCAGCGCCCGCGTCCGCTTCGGGCGACGCCGCGGAGGATCCGGCGGCTCGCCGATCGCCGGGCTCCCCTCCCCGACCCCGCGGCCGACGACGACGGACCGTCCGTCGACCTTCCGCGTCTCGAGGACCCGGTCGGCGACCGAGCTCAGCTCGAACTCGTGCGAGACGAGGAGCACCTGCGGGAGGTCGAGGGTCGCGAGAAGGTCGCCCATCCGGACGATCTGCTCGGGGGAGAACCCGTCCGTCGGCTCGTCCAGGATGAGCGTATCGAGCCGCAGCTGCCCCATCGTCCGAACGAGACGCCCCAGGGCAAGCCGGAAGGCGAGCGCGAGGCTCGTCCGCTCCCCGCCGCTCAACGCATCGGCCGGGGTCCACGCGCCCCGGATCAGGACGCTCGGCATGAACGTCGGATCGGTGCGGGCCTCCATCATCGGGTCGTCCAGCAGGATCCGGAAGAACCGATCGAGGTCGTTCGCGAAGGACGCTTGCGCGGTCGTGAGGATCCGCCGCTCCATCCCCAGCAGCGACTCGCGGAACGGCCCGGCGAGCCAGGCGGCCCGGCGCTCGATCCCGTCGATCTCGACGAGGAGCTGGGAGCGCTCGGCGACCCCCCGCTCGGCATCGGCCCGCCGCTCCCGGACGTGCAGGAGGTCCCGGTCGATCTCGGTGACGGCGATCTCCGCGCGTTGATGGGCGGATCGGGCTTCCTCTTCGGCGGCCCGTACCCCCGCGAGTTCGTGCTCGAACCGAGCGACCTCGCCCGCGCGCGCGCGCAACGGAGCGAGCCGGGCCCCCCGCTCGGTCCGCCGTGCCTCGAGCATCGCGATCTCGCCGTCCCATCGCCGACGGGCCTCGTCCCGCTGCCGCTCCGCCGCGAGGCGGGTCTGTCGCTCGGCCTCCCGTCGTCGGATCCCCTCGATCGCCGTTTCCCAGGCCCGCCGTCGCTCCTCCCACGCGCGACGGTCGGCCGTGAGCGTCCGCTCCTCCTCGACGACCGAGGCGAGCTCGCTCTGGCGCGCTTGGGCGGCGGTGAGATCGGCGGCCGCCGACGCGGCCGCGGCGGTGGCCGCCCCCCGACGCTCTTCCGCGCGTCGCAGTTCCTCCTCCGCGGTCTCGCGTCGCCGCGCGGCCTCCATCCACCGTTCCCTCAGGCGCTCGTAGCGCTCGCGCGAACGTCGCTCCTCCTCGAGCCGGCCGACCCGCTCCGTGCCGGCCACGAGGCTCTCGCGAGCGCGGGCCGCGCGTTCGGTCGCTTCCCGACGGTGCGCGTCGAACTCCTCCGGACGGACCGCCTGGCGACAGCGGGGACAGACCCCCGCCCTCACGAGCTCCTCCCACTCCCCGAGCTCCTGCTCCGCGCGCGCCGATTCCTCGTGGGCCGCCCGCAACGCCTCTCGCGCGGTGCCGAGTTCGATGTCGATCGCTTCGATCGACCTCGGCGTGGGCATCGGAGGCTCCCGGTTCGGGCCGTCGCGGAGGAGCTCCTCGCGTCGGGCGGCGGCCCGTCGCAGTTCCCGATCCGCCCGGTCGAGCCCGGCATTGGCGTCGGCGCAGCGGGCGCGGAGGGCGTCGACGGCCGCCCCCGCTTCCCCGTAGCGCCGGAGCCGGGTCTCCAACGAGGTCCGCCGGGTCTCGGCGTCCGCTCGCTCCGCCTCCCAGCGGGGCCGCTCGCTCTCGAGCTCCCGGAGGCGATCGGCCTCCGACGGGCCGAGCGGCGTCTCGGGGATGGGGGGCTCCTCGAGGCGACGGCGTTCCGCGCGCGCCCGATCGAGCGCTTCTTGGTCGCGCGCCTCCTCCCGCTCGAGGCCCACGAGCTCCCGGCGATCGCCTTGGGCGAGCGCGAGCCGGGACTCCGCCTCCGCGCGCGCCCCGGCCGCGGCGGAGAGGCGGGCCGCCTCGCGGTCGACGAGCTCCGCGGCCCCCACGCGGCGTCGCTCGAGCTCGTCCAGCGCCCGGTGCCGATCGACCAGCTCGGTCTCCCAGTGGGCCAGGCGCTGCACTTCCTCCCCGCGGAGCCGGGCCATCTGCCGGAGGGCGGTGGCGACCTCCTGAGAGTTCTCGGCGGCCGTCCGGTATCGCTCGACGCCCAGGGCCCGGCGGATCGTCTCGAGCCGCTCCTCGGGCCCCTGCGAGAGGACCTCGCGCATCCGCTCCTGCGGGACGTAGACCGCCCAGCGCCAGAGGTCGGAGTGGGCGCGGGGGTTCGGGTCGTCGGGGAAGCGGAACAGCTCGATGACCCGCTGGCGGAGCTCCGTCGCCGAATACGCCGTCCGGGCTCCGTCCTCGGAGTAGCTCAACCGCTCGACCTCGAAGCTCTCCTTCGCGCGCCGGGTGACGCGGCGAAACTGCCGTCCGATCTCGTAGGTGTGCCCCCCGTCCTCGAGGGTCACGGAGACCTGGGCGTGCTCGGCGTCGTGCCGGATCAGGTAGGCGGCGTCGACCTCCGCGAAGCCGAAGAGCGCCATTTCGATGGCGTAGAGCAGCGAGGTCTTTCCGGTGCCGACATCCCCGGCGATGAGCGTCGTGCCGGGGGCGAGCTCGACGTCCGCGCTCTCGTAGGAGCGGATGTTCTTCAGGCGCAGGCGAGCGAGGCGCATCGGCTCACTCCTCCCCCTCGGGGGGCCCCGGGACCCCGAGGATGGAGAACGCGCCGCGACGGCGCGCGTCCACGTAGTCGGCCCGGCTCTCTCCCTCCGCGCGCTCGGTCCCGAGCTCGCGCAGGAGCTCGCGCATCGCCCGCTCGGCGTCGCGAGGGTCCTCCCACCAGACCTCGTCGGCCGGGCCGGCGAGAAGCCGCTCGAACTCCTCGCGTTCGACCTCCCCTTCGCTCGGCGGGGTCACGTCGCCCGCGACGCCGTGGACGAGGTCGCCGGCGACCAGTTCGACTGGGCGCCCCTCGAGCCGAGGGTCCCGGAGGATCTCGGCGATGCCGAGGTCGGCGAGGCTGCGGTCGCCGAGGCGCCCCTGGAGCCGGATGACGGTCGGCGCGGCGTTCCCGCGGGGCGGCGCCGCCGTGGCGGCGCGGAGGATCTCTTCGCGGATCTCGTCCGGGCTCCGGCCCGACACATCGGCCGTCACCAGGGACGTTCGGCGGCCCTCGCACGGATCGAAGAACGCGAGACGCGGTCGGCCCCGCTCGACGCGGACGAGCGCGAGCCCGCGATGTCCCGCGTAGGTTTCCTGGTAGTCGAGGTCGGTGGTGCTCGTCCCGTAGATCGCCCCGGGGTTGACGAGGAGCCCGCCTCCCGGGCCTTCCCCTCGATACGGACAGTGGATGTGGCCCCCGGCGTAGTAGGCGCAGTCGGCGGGGAGGTCGTCGCGGCGGATCCCCAAGATCTTTCCGCGGAGCGACTCGGGCAGGTACTCCTCGACCGCGGCGTGGAACTGGAAGATCCGCAGGCCGTCGGCGGCGCGGAACGCCTCCGAGTCCATCCCGCGGAAGTACTCCCGGTCGAGGGAGTGCGCGCGGCCCGAGACCCCCGCGATGACGGCCCCGGTCGGGGGATCGACGAGGTACGGCAACGTCCACCGGGTCCCCTCCGCGCGAACGCTCTCGGGGGCGACCCGCACGAAGACGCCCGCCTCGGCGAGGACGTCCAGCCAGCTCGTCTTGTGCGCGACGTAATCGTGGGAGCCGTAGATCGCGTAGATCCGGCTCCCCGATTCCGTGAGCCGGCGCAGCGCCGCGGCGACGGGAGCGACCTCGGCGGGATCGGGGACCGGGGTGTGGAAGAGGTCCCCCGAGATCAGGAGGAACTCGACCGGCTCCTCCGCCGCGCGGGCGAGGGACCGCAGGACGGCCTGTCGGAGCTCCGCACGAAGCTTCGGCTGGCGGGGCCAGGCGCCGACGTGCGCGTCGGCGAGATGCGCGAAGACGAAGCTGTCCCGGGGCGCCACGCCGTCCTCGACCGTCAGGGGGTCCCCGACCGGGCGGGGTTCGCCGGCGTCGGCGGGGAGGCCTTCGGGCCCCGTCGCGCGCGCTCCCGCACGGCCGACCCCAGGCCGGCGCCGAGGCCGAGGAGGAGGATGCCGGCGGCGATCAGGTCGTCGTCGGAGAAGCCGGCCCGCACGACCGATCCCTCCTTCCGGGGGGCCGGAGGGGCCGGGGTCGACGGCGCGCTCGGCGCGCTGGGGGGGGCCGCCGCCATCGCGGAACGGAGCCCCCGCATCGTCTCGTCCATGAGGCCGAACAGCTCGGTCGCTTCCTCCATCGTGATCTGCCGATTGCGAAGTCGGGCGACGAGGTAGCCGTAGCGGACCGCGCGCGCCGGAGGAGCCCCCGGCGGGGAGGAACGAGGCGGAGGTCCCATCGCCATCGCCCGGCCATGGCGAGGTCCCTCTTGAAGGGTCGGGGGGCGCGGAGCCGCGGCGGGTCGATCGGGGACGCACGTTATAGTGGGCCCCGGATATCCCCGCGACCCATGGCCGACACGACCTCCGCCCCCGCCGCTCCCGAGGAGAAGGACCGCCACCTGCACGTCCGCCTCAGCGACTCCCGGACCGCCATCTACGACCTGATCACGGAGTACCTCCAGGCCGCGGGGAAGGCGCCCGACTGGTACTGGCGCCTCGCCGGACGGCTCGAAGGGACCGACGCCGACAACCTGGAGGAGCTCCTCTCGAGCGCCTTCGAGGCCGGCGCGTTCATCACCCACGACCACCCCGAGGACGTCCAGTTCTCCTGGGTGACCGAAGAGGAATGCGACCGGGAGAAGCGCCGCGAGGAGCGAGGCTCCGAGCACGGCGACGCCGCGAAGGAGCGCTCGAGCCTCAGCCACTACGCCTAGCGTCCCCGCCGAGGAGCCGTCCCCCCGCCCGGGGCTCCGCTCGTCCCGCTCAGTAGTGGACGATCGGGATGACGCTGTGCGCCACGATCGTCGCGATGAACAGGATCGAGATCGTGTTCACGACCTTGATCAGCGGGTTGATCGCGGGTCCCGCGGTGTCCTTCGTCGCGTCGCCCACCGTGTCCCCGACGACCGCCGCCTTGTGGGCGTCCGAGTGCTTGCCGCCGTAGTGGCCCGACTCGATGAACTTCTTGCCGTTGTCCCACGCGGCGCCGCCGGTCGTCATCATGATCGCGAGCGGGAAGCCCGAAACGATGACCCCCATCAGGAGCCCGGCGAGCGCGTCCGGCCCGAGCAGGAACCCGACCGCGAGCGGCGTCGCGACCGCGATGATCGCGGGGACCGCAAGCTGCCGGAGCGCGGTGACCGTGACGAGGTCGACGCACTTGCCGTACTCGGGGGTCCCCTTGCCGTCGAGCAGGCCCACGATCTCCTTGAACTGGCGGCGGACCTCGAAGACGACCGCCTGGGCGGCGACCCCCACCGCGTTCATCAGGTAGGAGGTGAAGAAGAACGGCAGGATCGCCCCGACGACGATCCCGGCCAGCACGAGCGGGTTGCTGAGCGTCAACGTCGCCGTGAAGCTGCTCCAGGAGAGCGCGCTGCTCGAGCCGGTCCACGCTTGGGCCGTCGCGAAGGTGTACGCGGCGAAGAGCGCGAGCGCGGCGAGCACCGCGGAGCCGACCGCGTAGCCCTTCGTCACGGCCTTGGTCGTGTTGCCGACGGCGTCGAGCGGATCGGTCACGTTCCGCGCCGCAGCGGGCAGCTCGCTCATCTCGGCGATCCCGCCCGCGTTGTCGGTGATCGGCCCGAACGCATCGATCGAGATGATCATCCCCGTGACCGCGAGCATGCTCGCCGCCGCGATGCCGACCCCGTAGAGACCGAGCTCGATGTTCGGCGCGGTCCCCCAGCCCTGCCAGCCGACCGCCACGAAAGAGATCAGCGTGGCCGTGACGAGGACGAGGCCCGTGATCCAGGTCGCCTGGAGGCCGACGGACAGGCCGGTGATGACGTTGGGGCCGGCGCCGGATTGCGACGCGTCCGCGACGCGCTTGACCGGGCCGTAGTTCCCCGTGTAGTAGTCGGTCGCCAGGACGATGAGGACCATCACGACCAGGCCCATCACCGACGCCACGAAGATCCCCGGGTTGCTCCCCATCAGGTAGTAGTCGAGCACCCCGAAGCCGACGATCCCGACGGCGGTCGTCGCGCCGAGGCCCTGGTAGAGGCCGCCCATGATGCTGCCGCCCGGGCGCATGCGGACGAACGCGATCCCGACGAGGGTCGCGACGATCGCCCAAGCGCAGATGATCAGCGGGTAGAGCACGCCGTTCGGGAAGAGCGCTGCGAAGCTCGCCGCGCCGGGGACCGCGAAGCCCGCCATGAGGTAGGCGAGGAGCATCGCACTGACCGCGGTCACGACGTAC